>DAIOGR010000250.1:0-4002 GCA_036745155.1 Gaiella sp. | reverse complement strand
ACTTCCAGGGCGAGGTGCCCGAGGCGCTACGCGCGTACGGCGCGCCCGAGCGCGTTCGGCAGTAGTCGGGCGGACTCCGGCGGAAGCCGGGAGAGACGCATCTCGACGAGCCGGGGTGGGTGGCGGGACCGTCAAAGCCGTGGAGCAGCTCCCGTTCCGGTGCAGGGGGGCGTCGTCGTCCGGCGAAAGCGCCGGAGTGCCCGCTGATCAGGGAGAGCCGATCACCCCCGAGCTCGTGCTCGTCGATCCCGTGCTGCGAGAGCGGCTCCTGCGGGAGTCGCTGCAGGAGTTGCTGCACGAGGGCACCGAGGTGCTTCGTCGGCGAGCGCGCGAGGTGCTCGAGCCTTCCACCCACAATGCCTTCCCCGCCCCCGTGTCGCTTCCCGGCACTCGATCGGCGCGCCGTACCCTCGCAAACCGAAGCGCATACCGGCTCCTTCGCTCGGCGATCACCCTCGCGGCCCTCGCGGCATTGTTCGTCGCAATCCCGTCGCTCGCCTTTCTCCCACCGCGGCAGGCTCCACGCCTCGAGGTCCCGGAGCAGCGCGCTTCGACGCTCGCTCGGCCCCGCCTGACGTGGCAAACGGACCCAGGGGCCGACTACTACCGGCTAGAAGTCGTCTCGGCTGGACGACTCGTGCAGGTCGCATACCCCTCGTCACCACCCGTGCTGCTCGGCCGGCTCGCGCCGGGCGACTATACGTGGCGTGTCTTCGCCGGCCGCGGGGCGATCGCCGACCACGACACCCGCGGCCCCATCGCCGGCGGCATCATCAACGTCGCGGAGTCGGATCAGCCCCGCGGCTAGCATGGGCCGCCGTGCAGCCTCCGCTTCGTCTCCTACTCGCCTCGCAACCGCTCGACGGAGGGGTAGCGCGCCACGTGCTCGACATCGTCGCGTGCCTCCCACGCGACCGCTTCACTGTTGATGTCGCCTGCCCGCGCGAATCCGATGTCTGGGCCGCGCTCGCCGACGACCCGGAGATCACGCTCCACGCGATCTCCCCGAAGCGCCGGCCGGGCGCAGGAGACCTTGCCACGCTCGCACGCCTGCTCCCGCTCGTGCGCCGCGCGGACGTGATCCACGCCCACTCCTCGAAAGCCGGCTTCCTGGCGCGGTTCGCTGCACTCCTCACCGGGCGACGGCATAGATGCCTGTTCACGCCCAACGGCTGGTCCTTCTGGGTGACCGATGGGACGACGGCACGCGTGTACTCGTGGCTGGAGCGCCTCGCAGCGCCGTGGTGTACGGCGATCGTGGCGGTGAGCTTCCAAGAGCGAGCAGCGGGACTCGAGCAGGGGATCGGGCCCGAGAGCCGCTATCTGCTGATTCCCAACGGGATCGCGCTCGACCGCTTCGCCGCCGACCGGCACCCCGTGCCGGGCCGCGTCGTCATGGTGGGTCGGCTGGCGCCGCAGAAGCGCCCCGACCTTCTCGTCCGGGCGTTCGCTCCCCTACTGGACGAGCTCCCCCACGCCGAGCTCCACCTCGTGGGCGACGGTCCCCTGCACGACGAGGTGCGCGCCCTCATCGACCACCTCCACCTCGGGGAGGCCGTCCAGCTTCTCGGCGCTCGCGAAGACGTGCCGGAGATCCTGGCCACGGCCGCGTGCGTGGTGCTTCCCAGTGCGTACGAAGGCGCGCCCTACGCCCTCCTCGAGGCGATGGCGGCGGGGGCTCCCGTGATCGCCACACGCGTCGGCGGCATGCAAGAGATGCTCGAGGACGGGCGCTCAGGGATACTCGTCCCACCCGACGACGTGGGGAGCCTGACCACGGCCCTGCGGCGGATGCTCGCGGATCCACTGGCGGCCGCCGCGATGGGAGCCGAGGCCAGAAAAGTTGTGGCGCGGGACTACACCCGCGAGCAGATGACGCTGCGCTTGGCCGGCGAGTACGTCGCCGCGGCGGCCCGCATGACGGGCCTACGCGCCCTCGTGGGCTCGCGCCGAAAAGCCGCGTAGAGCCCCCGAGAAGCGCGCGGCCGCTTCCGGCTGGCCGATGACTCGGGCGCCGAAGGCGCGTGCCCGTAGCCCACTGCGGATCACGGCGAGAGTGAGCGCAGCCCGCGCAGGACCCAGGTGCCGCCGCACCATGGCAGCCTCGGCTGCCCCGACCCGTTCGGCACGCTGCGCTGCGCTCCAGCGACCGCCCGCAGAGGCGCTCCCCAGATGGACGAACGCCGCCCGCGGCGTGAACCAGACGCTCCAGCCGGCGCGACGCGCACGCCAGCACAGGTCCCGGTCCTCGGCATACATGAACGAGCTCTCGTCCAGCCCGCCTAGTGCCTCCCACAGGCTTCGTCGCACGAGCATCACGGCCCCGGTTGCAGCCTGAACCTCACGCTCCCGTTCATGTCGCCAGTACGTGCCGAGGCTCGGCTGCAGCCCGTCGGGAACGAATCGGCTCAGGCCGCTGGCCTGCACCGCGGCGACGAGGAGCGAAGGAAGTGGCGCCACGCTTGGCTGGACGGTCAGATCCTCGTTGAGGAGGAGCGGCACCACGATGCCGACGTCCGGTCGCCCCAAGGGCTCGAGCAGCGCCCGAATCGTCCCGGCCCCCCCTTGCACGATCGCGTCGCTGTTCACGAGGAGGAACACATCGGCCGGGCGTCTGCGAGCCGCCTCGTTGTTCGCACGAGCGAAGCCGACGTTCTCGGTCAACACGACCACTTCGACCTCCGGAAGCGCGGCGCCGATCGACTGGGCACTGCCGTCTCCAGATGCGTTGTCGACCACGACGACATGGGCGGGCGCGATACCGGCGCCCGTCAGTGCCTGCACGGCCCGCACGGTGAGCTCCGGCGTGCGCCAGTTGACGACGATTGCGGTCAGCCTCATCGGCTGCGGGCACATCGCTACCGTGCCCTTCCCAGCACGCTGGCCGGAGCGGCACTCGTGAGCTCGTCCCAGCACGCCTGGCCGGCGCGGCGACACACGAGCTCGCGCGCTTCGTCGAGGTGGCACCTCCTGCGGAGGGTGCCGTGAGCGTCGCTCGCCACGAGATCCGCGCGGCCGGTGTCGAGGAGCTCCCACGCCGTCTGTCCCACAGCCTCGCCCCAGCGTCCGGTGAGGCTCGATGCCATCACCTGCACGAACCCGCCGAGAGCTCGCACGCCGTCGAGCGAACCCGGATCGCGCCGGACGATCTGCAGCCGCTCGGGGTGAGAGACGACCGGCAAGAGACCGGACGCCCCGAGCCGGCGCGTCAGCAGCTCGGCGGCAGCCGCCGTCACGGTCCGGGAGAGCTCCACGACCAGGTACCGGCCCGCGATGCTGCGCTCGCGCAGCGCGGCGCCGCCGAGCGTGACCGCGTTCACATCGCTCACCTCGGCGGCGAGCGTCAGTTCGAGGTCGATCCGACGGCGCCCGAGCTCGAGCTCCAGGGCAGCGAGCGCCTCGAGCGCCCGGGCCTGTGTCACGGGGAACGCCCGCGAGAGATGCGGGGTGCATACGACAGACTCGACACCCTGGGCGACCAGCGCGAGCGCCAGTTCGACCGAGTCGTCGATCGTGGCGGGGCCGTCATCGACCCCGGCCAGGAGATGGCAGTGGGTGTCGATCATCGACGCCTCACGACACGCTCGTAGATGTGCAGGTGCTCATCGAGCCAGCGCTCGCCGTCGCCGGGGCGCGCGACCGGCTCGGAGGCCGCGTCGACGGCTTGCTTCCACTCTGCTGACACGAGCAGGTTCCGGCAGGCCGCCGTGATCCCGTCCGCCGTTGGATCGACCGGAAGCAGGCCTGCAAGCTCCGCCGCCGCCTCTCCGAGCCCGCCTCGATGTGAGGCGAGCACCGGCCGCCCGGCGCCGAGCCACTCGAGCGCGACGTACGGCGGCGCACCAGGCTCGTCCCATACGGAGGGCACGATGCCTGCATCGCAGGCCTCGAGGAAGCGCAGCTTGCCGGCTCCGCTCACGACCCCCTCGTAGTCGAGCCGGCCGGCGCGCGCCGCCTCCTCGACAACCGTCCGGAGCCGGCCCGCTCCCGCCATGCGCACGC
>DAIOGR010000249.1:0-4004 GCA_036745155.1 Gaiella sp. | reverse complement strand
CGATGGAGGTACGGCATGAGCACGAGCGGAGATCAGCGCTACCGCTTCGGTCCGTTGGAGCGCACCGGATTGATCGGCTCGCTGCGCCCGACGCAGGTGATCATCATCGCCGTGAGCCTCACCGCCGGGGTGATCCTCATGCGCACCCTCTCGAGCGGAGCCGGGGTTGTCTCCGCTCTCGCCCTTGCGCTGCTCGCCGCCGGACTCTGCTTCTGGCCGATCAACGGGCGCTCGGTCGAAGAGTGGCTCCCGATCGTCACGAAGCATGCGTGGCGACACGTTCGGGGACGCCACATCCAGCTCTCGCCGGCGCCTCAGGCTGGGGCACGGCTCGCACCGGACGGCCGCCCCGAGCCGGTGGCTGCGCTCCCCGAAGGCGCGCGCGACCTCGAGCTTCTGGCCGCGCCCTTCAACGGGAACACCGTTGGTGTGATCAAGGACGGACGCGCGCACACCTACACGGCAGTGCTCGCGGTCAAGGTGACGTCCTTCGGGCTCCTCGACCGAGCCGAACAGGAGAGCAGACAGGCGGGCTGGGGCAGCGTCCTCGCGGCTCTCGCCCGGGAGGGCTCTCCCGTCAGCCGGATCCAGTGGGTCGAGCGCACCGTTCCAGCCGATGGCGACGAGATCGGCCGCTACCTCGGCGAGGAGTGGAAACGCGATGCCGTCGCGCTCGATTCGCTCTCGATGCAGTCCTATCTCGACCTCACGAGCACTGCGCCCGCCGTGACGACTGATCACGAACTGTTCGTCTGCTTCCAGATCGACGCGAAGCGCGCCTGGCGTCAGATCAAGCGAATGGGCGGGAAGGACGGGGCCGACGCAGGGGCGTGCGGCGTACTCGTGCGCGAGCTCGAAGCGCTGGCCGAGCGTCTCGCGACCGCAGACGTGCGGGTCGTCGGTGCACTCCGGCCTGGGATGCTCGCGGCGGCTGTCCGCGTTGCGTTCGACCCCTGGTCGCGACCCGGTCTCGCCCGCCTCCAGGCGACAGACCCTGACCGGGACGGCATCGACGAGGCCGCCGCATGGCCGATTGGCGCAGACACGTCGTGGAGCCACTACCGCGCGGACGGCTCGTTTCACGCCACCTACTGGATCGCGAGCTGGCCTCGGATCGATGTCGGTGCCGCATTCCTCTCGCCGCTCCTCTTGCAGGCTCAGATGGTTCGCGCGATCGCGGTCACGATCGAGCCGATCTCCCCGTTGAAGGCGATCCGCGAGGTGGAGGCCGCGCGCACGACCGATGTCGCCGACCGCGAGCTGCGCGGACGCATGGGCTTCATGGACACCGCGCGGCGGCGACGTCACACCGACGCGGTCTCACGCCGCGAGGAGGAACTTGCCGACGGCCACGCCGCCATGCGCTTCGCCGGCTACGTCACGGTCTCCGCGCGAACGTTCGAGGAGCTCGAGCGAAACTGCTCCGAGATCGAGCACGCCGCGCAGATGTCCCGACTCGAGCTGCTGCGACTGTACGGGCAGCAGGAAGAGGCGTTCACCTACACGCTGCCGCTCTGTAGAGGACTCAGATGAGAGCGAGGGGCCAGCCTGGGCACCGTGCGACGACCGCGCACGTGCAAGCTGCGTACCCGTTCGTCGCCGAGGGCGGCCTCGGGGGCCGCGGCGTGTACATCGGCCGCGACGTCTATGGAGGCTCGTTCTGCTACGACCCGTGGGAGCTGTACGGGAAAGAGCTGACCAGTCCCAACGCCGTCGTCATCGGGATCGTCGGACGGGCGAAGTCGAGCCTGATCAAGACGTACGTGCTGCGGCAAACGGTCTTCGGGCGCCAAGCATGGATCGTCGACGTCAAGGGCGAGTACGACCGACTCGCGGAAGCCGTCGGCGTCCGCCCAATCGCTCTCTCGCCCGGCGGCGACGTCAGACTGAACCCCCTCACACCGCGCGGCGGGCCGGAGCGACAGCTCAATCTCCTCTACTCGGTCGCCTCGGCAGCTCTGGAACGGCCGTTGACGCCGGAGGAGAAGCGCGCCGGGCAGGAGGCCGTCGCGATTCTCGATCGGCGCTCTGACCGGGAACCGACGCTCCCCGACGTCGTCGACGTGCTCGTCCACCCGACCGGCGAGATGGCGGACTCGCTCGCGATGGACGTGACGGAGATCGCAAACGCGGTGCGGCCGATGGCGTTCGCGCTCGACCAGCTGTGCAGCGGCAACCTCAAGGGCATGTTCGACGGTCCGACGACGACGAGCCTGAACCTCGACGCTCCGCTCGTCGTCCTCAACCTCCGCGCCGTGCTCAACACCCACACGACGGCACTCGGGATCCTGATGACCTGCGCCACAGCCTGGCTGCAGGCGCAGATCGAGACCGAGACGGATGAGCGCTCGGCGAAGCGGATCGTCGTCGTCGACGAAGCCTGGCGGATCCTCTCCAGCCTCGGAATCGGCGAGTGGCTGCAGCAGTCGTTCAAGCTCTCCCGCGGCCTCGGCACGCAGAACATGGTCGTCATGCACCGGCTCTCCGACCTCCGCGCCGCCGGCGCCGAGGGCTCGCGCGAGGTACGCCTCGCCGAGGGACTCCTCGCCGATGCCGAGACGAAGGTCGTCTACGCCCAGCCACACGATCAGCTCCCACAGGCTCGAGAGCTCCTCGGCTTGACAGACACGGAGGCCGAGCTCCTCCCCCACCTGCGCCGCGGCTGGGCGCTGTGGAAGGTCGGGCAGCGCTCATTCCTCGTGCAGCACCGGCTCTCCTCGCTGGAGCGGGAGATCGTCGACACGGACGCACGCATGGCCGTGAGGACTGCGGCATGAGGACCGGGTCGAGCGCGCCCCGATTCCCCGGTGGAGGAGGCCAGACGGAGGCACACCCGTTGGAGTCGCTCGCGCTCTGGCTCCTCGGAGCGCTCATTGCTGTCGGAGGGCTCCTCTGGCTCACGGGCCAGCTCTCCGGACGAATCTTCGGCGGCTCCTGGCCGCAGATCCGCGTCTCCGAGATCGGCCCGGTGCTCGCCCAGTTCCCCCACCATGTCCGTGATCCCGCGGACGCGTGGCCGGTGGCCGCCAGGAGACTGATCCCCGGCCCCGTCGCCTTCTACGGCACCCTCGCCGCCGTCATCGTCCCGATTCTCGTGATACTCGGGCTGCTCACGATGCGCCTGCGGACCCGAGGGGCCGGCTCGGCCAGAGCAGCGTACTGGGCGCGTTCCCGAGACCTTCGCACGCTCTTTGTACGCCGCCACGAGCCGGGCCGCCTGATTCTCGGGCGCGCCGACGGACGACTCGTTGCGGCGGAGTCGAGGCAGTCGGCGATCATCGTCGGCCCGACGCAGACGGGCAAGACAACAGGGTTCGCGATCCCGGCAATCCTCGAGTGGCAGGGTCCCGTCGTCGCCACGTCGATCAAGACCGATCTCCTCCGAGAGACGCTCGCTGCGCGCTCCGCGATCCCCGGCGCGAGCACCCTCGTGTACGACCCCACCGGCAGCACCGGCCTTCCGAGCGCCGGCTGGACGCCACTCACGGTGTGCCTCACCTGGCAGGGCGCCCAGCGCGTCGCGGAATGGCTCGTCCGTGGAGCGCGGCCGGGCGGGGCAACGAGCGACGCCGGCGAGTTCTGGTACGGAGCGACGTCCAAGCTCCTCGCGCCGATCCTCCTCGCCGCCGCCTGCAGCGGCGGCACGATGGCCCAGGTCGTCCAATGGGTCGACGCCCAGGACGACGAGCATGTCCGCTGGGCGCTCGAGCAGAACGGTGAGGAAGAGGCGCTCGACGCGTTCGAGGCGATCTCGCTGTGGGACGACAAGACGCGCGGCAGCGTCTACGCCACCGCACAGACCGTCCTCATCGCCTACGCCGACCCCGGCGTCCTCGCCTCGGCCATGACGGCCGAGTTACGCGCCGAGCGGATCCTCGACGGCGGCCGGCACACCGCCTACCTCTGCGCACCGGCGCACGAACAGCGCCGCCTGCAGCCGCTCTTCGCCACGCTCGTCCAGGAGATCGTCGCCCACGCCTACGACCGAACGACCGAGACCGGGA
>DAIOGR010000248.1:0-4026 GCA_036745155.1 Gaiella sp. | reverse complement strand
CGGTGTAGGGGTTGGCGAAGCGCTCCTTGTAGTCGGCGATCAGCTCGGCGCGGCGTGCTTCGGGATCGTCGGCCTTGTCGAGCTCGTGCCGGAAGATGATGTTGACGGCGCCGTCGGGGCCCATCACGGCGACCTCGGCGGTGGGCCAGGCGACGTTGAAGTCGGCCCGGATGTGCTTCGACGACATGACGTCGTAGGCGCCCCCGTATGCCTTGCGCGTGATCACCGTCAGCTTCGGCACCGTCGCCTCGGCGTAGGCGTAGAGGAGCTTGGCGCCGTGGCGGATGATGCCGCCCCATTCCTGGGCGGTGCCGGGCAGGAAGCCGGGCACGTCGACGAAGGTGAGCAGGGGGACGTTGAAGGCGTCGCAGGTGCGGACGAAGCGGGCCGCCTTGACGGAGGCGTCGATGTCCAGCACGCCGGCCAGGGCGTGGGGCTGGTTGCCGACGACGCCGACGGAGTGGCCGCCCAGGCGGGCGAAGCCGCAGACGATGTTCTCGGCCCAGTGCGGCTGCACCTCCAGGAACTCGCCGTCGTCGACGATGCGGCCGATCACGTGCTTCATGTCGTACGGCTTGTTGGGCGCATCGGGGATCAGCGTGTCGAGCTCGGCGTCCTCCCGGTCGACCGGGTCGGACGGCGCCGCCCAGGGCGCCGTCTCGAGGTTGTTCTGCGGCAGGAACGAGAGCAGGTAGCGGGCGTCCTCCAGGCAGGCCTCCTCGTCCGGCGAGGCGAAATGGGCGACACCGGACTTGGACGCGTGGGTGGTCGCGCCGCCGAGCTCTTCGAAGGACACCTCCTCCCCCGTCACCGTCTTCACCACGTCGGGGCCGGTGATGAACATGTACGAGGTGCCCTCCACCATCAGCGTGAAGTCGGTGATCGCGGGTGAGTACACCGCCCCGCCCGCACACGGCCCCATCACGAGCGAGATCTGCGGGATCACGCCGGAGGCTTGCACGTTGCGCCAGAAGATCTCCGCGTAACCGGCCAGCGAGACAACGCCCTCCTGGATGCGGGCCCCGCCCGAGTCGTTGATCCCGACCACGGGGCAGCCGTACTTGACGGCCATGTCCATCACCTTGCACACCTTCTCCGCGAACACCTCGCTGAGGGAGCCGCCGAAGACGGTGAAGTCCTGCGAGAACACGAACACGGTGCGTCCGAACACGGTTCCGTAGCCGGTCACGACCGCGTCTCCCCACGGGCGCTTCTCCCGCATCCCGAACTCGACCTCGCGATGCCTGACGAAGCGGTCGAGCTCCACGAACGAGCCTGGGTCGAGCAGCTTCTCGATCCGCTCCCGCGCGAGCAGCTTGCCCCGCGCGTGCTGCTTCGCGATCGCCTTCTCTCCCGCCGCGACGGCAGCTTCCGCCTCCAGCTCCGCGAGCCAGGCGAGCTTGGCCTCCGTGGTTTCGTGCGTCGACATCGGGGTGAGCCTAACGGCTCGCCGCGCCGCCGGGGCCACCCGGACGCGGTCGGGCAAACCGAGTCCCGGGCCGACGCCGGCCCGGCTCCCGGTCTCTCCCCCCTGACCGCAGCCGCAGTGCAGCGACTCTTGTATCACGTGTCACGTTACGATGCAAGAGGTCGGTGGTACCGTCGCGGCCATGCCCTCGCGCATCGACCGCACGACGACGTGGCCCTTCGAGAACGCGGTGCCGGCGGAGTTCTCGTACGCGCGGGACGCGCATCCCACCGGGGTCGAGGCGGAGGAGGCGCTGGGGGCACTCGACGGCGGACGCGCGCTCCTGTTCCCGTCCGGCATGGGAGCGGTCACGAACGTGCTGCTGACGCTGCTGCGCCCCGGCGCCGCCGTCGCGGTGGCGGAGGGGTCCTATTACGGCACCTCGCTCCTGTGCCGCCGCCTGGAGCAGTGGGGCGTGCGCCTGCTCGAGTTCGACCAGACCGGTCCGCCGCCGCCCGACGCCGACCTGATCTGGCTCGAGGCGCCGTCCAACCCCCTGCTGACGATGCCCGACTTCGAGGCGGCCGTCGCCCACCCGGCGCCGGTCGTATGCGACGCCACCGTCGCCTCGCCGGTGTTCGTGCGTCCGCTCGAGCTCGGCTGCGACGTGGCGCTGCATTCGGCCACGAAGGTGCTCTCGGGCCACGACGACACGCTGGCGGGCTCGGTCTGCGTGCGCGACGACGGGCTCTTCACACGGCTGCGCGAGATGCGCGGGCTGACGGGAATCGTCGCGTCGGCCGACACGGCGTGGCTGCTGCTGCGCGGCCTGAAGACGCTGCACGTGCGCATCGAGCGCCAGACCGGGACGGCGCGCACGCTCGCCGAGCGGCTCGGCGCCCACCCGTCCGTAGCGAAGGTGCGCTATCCCGGCTTTTCCTATCTGCTCTCGTTCGAGCTGCACGGCGAGGAGGCGGCGCTCTCGGTCGAGCGGTCGCTGCGGACGATCATGAACGCCACGAGCCTCGGCGGCACGGTCTCGAAGCTGGAGGGGCGGCACCGCCGCGAGGGCGACCGCTGCCCGCCCGGGCTGCTGCGCCTGTCGGTCGGCCTCGAGGATGTGGACGTCCTGTGGGCCGATCTCGAGCAGGCGCTCGCGCACGCCTGACCCATCTAGCCACGGCTCTTATGACCATGGATATATGACCATGATCTTGATAGGATCGTGGCATGCGCACGATCCCTGCGGGCGAGTTCAAGGCGACGTGCCTCGCGCTTCTGGACGAGGTGGCCGAGAACGGCGAGACGATCGTCGTGACGAAGCGCGGGAAACCCGTTGCCCGCGTGGTTCCACTCGAGCCGCCACGCCCGCTGAAGGGCAGCGTCTCCTTCCTCGTCAGCGACGAGGAGCTGATCGCCCCGCTCTTCGAGGGCTGGGAGCCCGAGCTGCCGTGATCGTCCTCGATACGCATGCCTGGATCTGGCATGCGGCCGCCCCACGCAAGCTCTCCACACGCGCGAGATCGGCGATCGCGCATGCCACCGAGATCGGTGTCTCGACGATGAGCTGCTGGGAGATCGCCCTGCTCGAGTCCACCGGCCGCCTCCGCCTCGACCGCTCACTGCGGTCGTGGATCGGCGCCACACTCGCAGACGATCGCTTCAGAGCGTTACCCGTCACGGTCGACATCGCGATGAGCGCCGGGGGGCTCTCGCCCCTTCGAGACCCTGCCGACCGGATCATCTACGCGACTGCGCTGGAGCACGACGCGCTGCTCGTGTCGGGGGACGAGAGGATCGCCGCGCACGATCCGTCCCGCGTCGTGTGGTAGACGCCCCGTGCGGGCAGCCGTAACGAAACGGCGCGTCTCGATACCGTAAGGGCATGCTCTTCACACGAAAGCACACGACCATGCCCGCGCCCGAGGAGACGCTCCCCGGGCGCCCTGGCCCGATGCCCGTGACCGAGCCGCACGTCGTGCTCGGCACGCCGCTCGAGCCGCCGTTCCCGGAAGGGATCGAGACGGCCGTCTTCGGAATGGGCTGCTTCTGGGGCGCGGAGCGGCTGTTCTGGCAGCTGCCCGGCGTCTACACGACCGCCGTCGGCTACGCCGGCGGCACCACGCCCAACCCGAGCTACGAGGAGACGTGCTCCGGGATGACGGGGCACACGGAAGCGGTGCTCGTCGCCTACGACCCGGCCCGCATCTCGTACGACGATCTGCTCAGGGTCTTCTGGGAGGGCCACGATCCGACCCAGGGGATGCGGCAGGGGAACGACGTCGGCTCGCAGTACCGCTCGGCGCTCTACTGGACGACCGCTGCCCAGCACGAGGCCGCGCTCGCGTCGAAGGCGCGCTACGCGATGGCGCTCGCGCAGGCAGGTCACGGCCCGATCACGACCGAGCTCGCCGAGGCGGGCCCGTTCTACTACGCGGAGACCTACCACCAGCAGTACCTGGCCCGGAACCCGCGCGGCTACTGCGGCATCGGCGGCACGGGCGTCGCCTGCCCGATCGGCACCGGCGTCGCCGGCTGAGCACACCGTGGAGACGGGCGGCCGGCAAGCAGCCGGTCGCCCGGTTCCTCACGCCGTCGCACACGCTCGAACAGATCAC
>DAIOGR010000247.1:0-4081 GCA_036745155.1 Gaiella sp. | reverse complement strand
CCATGATCTGCTGGACGCTCGGCATCACCGAGCACCACAACGCCGTCGACAACGTCCTCTCGCTGATCAACCTGGGGCTGCTCTGCGGGCACGTCGGCCGCTACGGCTCGGGGCTGAACCCGCTGCGTGGCCAGAACAACGTGCAGGGCGGCGGCGACATGGGCGCGATCCCGAACAAGCTGCCGGGCTTCCAGGACATCGAGCGCGACGACGAGGCGCGCACCCGCTTCGAGCAGGCGTGGGGGGTTCCGATCCGGCCGCACTACGGCTGGCACCTGACCCAGATGTTCCACGGCATGGACCGCGGCGAGCTGCGCACCCTCTACGTGATCGGCGAGAACCCCGCCCAGTCGGAGGCGGACATCAACCACACGCGCAAGCTGCTGGCTGGGCTGGACTTCCTCGTCGTGCAGGACATCGTGATGACGAGGACGGCGGAGATGGCGGACGTCGTCTTCCCCTCGGCGGCGTCGTGGTGCGAGACCGAAGGCACGGTCACGAACAGCGAGCGCCGCGTGCAGCGGGTGCGCAAGGCGCTCGATCCTCCGGGCGAGGCGCGTGACGACATGTGGATCATCGCCGAGCTCGCGAAGCGCCTCGGCCACGATTGGGGGCAGCCGACCGCCGAGCAGGCGTGGGACGAGCTGCGCTCCCTGTCGCCCATGCATCGCGGCATGAGCTACGCGAGGCTCGAGCAGCACGGGGGCCTGCAGTGGCCGTGCCCCGACGAGGAGCATCCGGGCTCGCAGATCCTGCACGAGCGGCTGTGGGCAGACCCGGTCGAGGGGCCGCGCGCACCGTTCTCGGTCGTCGAGAACCGGCCGCCCTTCGAGGCCCTCGACGCGGAGTTCCCGATCCGGCTCACGACCGGGCGCCGGCTCGAGTCGTACAACACGGGCGCCCAGACGAACCTGTACCGCTCGCCGCTCCACCGCGGCGAGTCGCTCGACCTCTCCCCGGAGGACGCGGAGAGGCTGGAGCTCGCCGACGGTGAGATCGCCCGTGTCTCGTCACGGCGAGGCTCGGTGGAGGCACCCGTGCGGATCGACCCGTCGTTGCGGCCGGGGCTCGCCTTCATGACCTTCCACTTCCCCGACCAGGTGGACACGAACCAGCTGACGATCGACGCCACCGATCCGAAGTCGGGTACGGCCGAGTTCAAGGCCGCCGCAATCCGTGTGGAGAGGCTGGAGCCCGCCGAGCGGGCGGCCGCGGAGCGGGTCGCGGAGCCGGCGTCGGTCGGAGGAACGAGCTGATGGACATCCATCTCGTCCCGGGCGCCGAGGAGACACCGGGCGAGCGCACCGCCGTCGACGCCGTGCTCGGTGAGCCCGAGAGCGGCTGGGAGGGAGGGGCTCGCCGCGCCGGAGCGGCCGGGAACACCGCCAGCGGAGGCCACGACGCCCGCGGCCGGCGCCACCTGCTGCTGCCGACGCTCTGGTCGCTGCAGGAGCGGATCGGCTGGATCAGCCCCGGGGGCCTCAACTACATCTGCAAGCGGCTGACGATCCCTCCTGCCGACGCCTACGGGGTGGCCACCTTCTACGCGCTGCTCGCGGTCGACCCCCGGCCGCCGCGCGTCGTCCACGTGTGCGAGGACATCGCCTGTCGGTGCCACGGCTCGCAGGAGCTGATCGCCCAGCTCGAGGAGCGCTTCGGCGGGGAGGGCGAGCTCTCCGAGGACGGCTCGGCCACGTGGTATCGCAGCCCCTGCCTGGGCCAGTGCGACCGCGCTCCCGCAGCGATGCTCACGGTCGCCGGGGAGGAGCCGCAGGAGCGCGTCGCGGCCCCTACGAGCGCTGCCGCGGTGCTCGGCCTGCTCGCCGGAGCTGCTGCCGGGCCCGAGCCGGCCACGAAGCTGCCGCAGGCGGGCGAGGGCGGCCTGCGCCTGCTGCGCCGCGTCGGCGTTGTCGACCCGGCGAGCGTCGACGACTACCGGGCGCACGGGGGCTACGCGGCGCTGCGGCGCGCGATCGAGCTGGGGCCCGAGGGCGTGATCCGCGAGCTGAAGGACTCCAAGCTGCAGGGCCGCGGCGGCGCCGCCTTCCCGACGGGCGTCAAGTGGGAGGCCGTGGCGCGGCAGCCGGCCCGCCCGCACTATCTGGTCTGCAACGCCGACGAGTCGGAGCCGGGCACGTTCAAGGACAGGGTGATCATGGAGGGCGACCCGTATGCGCTGCTCGAGGCGATGACGATCGCCGCCTACGCGACCGGCTGCGAGCAGGGGTACGTCTACCTGCGCGGCGAGTACCCACAGGCGCATCACGCGCTGTCGCAGGCAATCGCCGAGGCGCGCCGCCGCGGCTATCTCGGCAGCGACGTGCTCGGGGAGGGCTTCTCGTTCGAGATCGAGATCCGCAAGGGCGCCGGCGCCTACATCTGCGGTGAGGAGACGGCCATCTTCGAGTCGATCGAGGGCAACCGGGGCGAGCCCCGCAACAAGCCGCCCTTCCCGGTCGTCGCAGGCCTCTTCGGCCGGCCGACCGTCGTCAACAACGTGGAGACGCTCGTCAACGTGCTCGACGTCCTGCTCGCCTCGGGACCGGCGTTCGCAGAGGTGGGTACGGACGCATCGACGGGCACCAAGCTGTTCTGCCTCTCGGGGCACGTGGAGCGGCCCGGCGTCTACGAGGTGCAGTTCGGGGCGACCCTGCGGGAGCTGCTCGAGCTCGCCGGCGGCGTCGCGGACGGCCGTGAGCTGCAGTGCGTGCTGATGGGCGGCGCCGCCGGGGCCTTTCTCCGGCCGGACGAGCTGGATGTTGAGCTGACGTTCGAGGGCGCCCGCGAGGCCCAGACGACGCTGGGCTCCGGTGTCGTCCTCGTGCTGGACGACACGGTCGACCTCCCCCGCCTGCTGATGCGGATCGCAGCCTTCTTCCGCAACGAGTCGTGCGGGCAGTGCGTGCCCTGCCGCGTCGGCACCGTCCGCCAGCAGGAGGCACTCGCGCGCCTGCTGTCGGGCAAGACGCTCGGGGGCGTCGTGCGCGAGCTCGCCGTGATCGCGGAGGTCGGCCAGTGCATGCGTGACGCTTCCATCTGCGGCCTCGGCCAGACGGCGTCCAGCGCCATCGAGTCCGCGATCGGCCGCCTCGGTGTCTTCCAGGGGGGTGCGGCATGACGGAGCTGATCGCACCCAAGCGGATGATCGAGCTGGAGGTCGACGGGCAGTCCGTGCGCGTGTTCGAGGGCGACACGATCCTCGGTGCCTGCCGCCGGCTCGGCATCGACACGCCGACGCTCTGCTACGGCGAGACGCTCGAGCCCGCCAACGTCTGCCGCGTCTGCGTCGTCGAGCTCGAGGGGTCCCGGGTGCTCGCGCCCGCCTGCTCGCGCAAGGCGGAGGCGGGCATGAAGGTGCACACCGACTCCGACCGCGTTCGTCACTCGCGCAAGCTCGTGCTCGAGCTGCTCGCGTCGTCGGTCGACCTGTCGACGACGCCGGACGCCGACGAGTACCTCGGGCGCTACGCGGCAGAGCCCGGCCGCTTCGGCCCGCCTGCGCCTCCGGATCCGGAGCGAGACCGCAAGCGCACCGGCCATCACGTCGAGCCGGACGGCCAGACGGCGGCGACGGTGCACGCGCCCGTGAAGGCCGACAACGACCTCTACGTCCGCGACTACTCGAAGTGCATCCTCTGTTACAAGTGCGTCGACGCCTGCGGCGAGCAGTATCAGAACACGTTCGCCATCCACGTCGCCGGCCGCGGCTTCGACGCGCGCATCTCGACCGAGTACGTGGCCGAGCTGCCGGAGTCGGCCTGCGTCTACTGCGGCAACTGCATCGCCGTCTGTCCGACAGGGGCGCTGATGTTCACCTCGGAGCACGAGCTGCGAGCCAGAGGCGAGTGGCGCGAGGACGAGCAGACCGTCACGCAGACGATCTGCCCGTACTGCGGTGTCGGCTGCAACCTGGAGCTCCACGTGCAGGACAACACGATCGTCAAGGTGACGAGCCCGGACGACCACGACATCACGAGCGGCAACCTGTGCATCAAGGGCCGCTTCGGCTTCCAGCACGTGCAGGCCCGGGACGGGTAGCCGGTCCGAGGCTCGCTCCGACCGGGTCGACGCACGGCCGCTG
>DAIOGR010000246.1:0-4089 GCA_036745155.1 Gaiella sp. | reverse complement strand
CGGCGCGGACGCGCAGCGCTCCTCCGGTGACGTACAGGAGCTCCTCGCCGGCGTGCGACTCAACGGCGCTCTCCTGTCCGGCAGGCACGGTGACCGTCCCGACGGTGAGGTGCTCGGTGCTGACGAGCAAGCCGACGAGCACGTCGCGATCGAGGCGCCAGGTGGCGTCGGATCGCCGCAGCACCCGGAACGCACCGGGCTCGGGTGGCCCGACCAGGCGCCCCAACACGCCGTCGTCGGCGTACGTGCTGGCGGTGAGATACGGCCTCGTCTGGGCGTAGGCCCCCGACGTGCCCGTGGCGGGCGGCGGCGCGAAGAACTCGAGCACCCGGAGGTCGTCGCCGCCGTAGGAGAACCCGTGGTGCCACGTGTCCCGGCGGAAGAACACGCTCTCCCCCGGCTCGGCGCGCACGACCTCCCCCGTCTCCGGGTTGGCGAGCACGAGCGTGCCCTGCAGCACGTGCAGCAGCTCGTCGGCGGCGAAGACCGTGCGGAAGCTCTCCGAGTGGCGGAACGCTCCTCCCGGCGGCAGGCCGAAGACGATCGTGTGGATCAGCTGCGACGAGACGTAGATCCAGTCCTCGACGAAGCCCGCCTCCTCGTCGCCCCACGTGTGGCGCACCACCTCCGACGCGCGGATCGCCGTCGGCGCCTCGAACGAGGGCCGAGGGGATGGCCTATAGCCCATCGTGACTCCTGCGGTCGTGGGCGTAGCGCTCGGACTCGGCGCCGAGCCAGGCTGGGTCGTAGACCGGCTCGGGGAAGTCGCTCCCGATCTCGCGCGCCATCCCGTCGCGGCCGGCCGCCTGGGCGGCGAGCATGATCTCGAGCGCGTGGTAGGCATGCTCGGGGCGCGTGACGGTCGGTCGGCCCGCCTCCACGCTGTCTACGAGATGGCGCAGACCCTCCGTCCACTGCCAGTCCGGGTCGGATTCCGGAAACACACGCCAGGATCCCTCGTCGTTGCGCCAGAGCTCCCACCCCTCGGGCGCCCAGTCGTCGCCCAGCAGCTGCACCGTGCCCTCGCTGCCGTACACCTCGATCGCGGGCGACCGGTACCGCTGCAGCGTGAACCCGGTCGTCACGGAGGCAAACCGCGCTTCGCCGAAGTCGAGCAGCACGTGCGCGTTGTCGTCCGCCTCGACCCGGATCGTGCGGCCGTTCACGGCTCGCTCGGGGATCGCGACACCGACCATCGCGGTGACGCGCCGCACCGGCCCGAAGAGGGCACAGAGGCTCGTGACGTTGTAGACGCCCAGGTCGAACAGGGATCCTCCTCCCGGCCGGTAGAACCACTCGTTCCAGGACGGGCCCGCCCAGCCGTAGCGCGCCCGCGCGCTCAGCAGCCTGCCCACCTGCCCCTGGCGGACCGCCCCGTGGACAGCGCGGAAGGTGGGGCTGAGCAGAATGTGAGGGGCGCACACGAGCAGTCCCGGTGCCGTCCGCGACAGCTCGACGAGCTCGGCCGCCTGCTCGAGCGAGGTGGCCATCGGCTTCTCGACGAGCACGTGCTTGCCCGCTTCGAGAGCCGCCCGTGCGAGCGGCCCGTGCTCGTTCATGCTCGTCAAGACGAGCACGACGTCGACGTCGTCGTGCGCGATCACGGCGTCCGGGCCCGGGAGCTCCGGGTCGAGGTCGTAGTGCGCCGCAGCCCCCCGGCGCTTGAGCCCGTCGAGGTCGTACACGGCGGCCACATCGGCCCGCCCGGCGGCGCGGAGGCGCTCGATCATGCCCCGGTAGGGCCCGGCGAAGACGCTGCCGCAGCCGATCACGCCGAGGCCCAGGCTCATGCCGTTCCCCTCGCGACCCGGTAGTAGGCGTCCAGCCAGGCCGGCTGGTCGACGTCGAGACCCCGCCCGAGGCCGATGCGCGCACTGAGCACGGCCGCGGCGGGGAACGTGCCGACAGCGGCGAGACGGCGATCGGCCGAAGCGCTCGCCGGAGCGCGCAGCACCGTTGCGCCCTGGCTCGCGCAGATCTCCTCGGCCTCCGTGAGCAGCGGGTCCTCGGAGGCGGCGGGCAGGCTCAGCGCCAGCGCCCCCGGACGCAGCGCCATCATCGCCGAGGTGGCACCCTCGCGCGTCTCGATGCCCTCCGTCGGGATCCCGGCGACCTCCTTGAGCAACAACGCGGCCTCGAGCGCGGCCGCCCAGGCGGGGCCGCTCCCGAAGGCGATCGCGGTGGTGGCGTCCAGGACGCCGAGCTCGCCGGCCCACCTCTGCGCGGCGACGAGCGAGGCGGCGATCTCGTCCGGCACGCGTCGTAGCGCCTCGTCGAGAGCGGCGTCGGACGTGAGCTCGGCCCAGATCGCCAGCACCGTGACGACGGCGCCGCAGAACGCCTGCGTGTGGGTGACGGCACGCTGGTGCAGCACGCTGACCAGCGCGCGGGCGCCGGCGCGCGAACCGAGGGTGGAGCCTGCGGTCGCCGTCACCGCCGCGTAGGGCGAAGGTGCGCCGGCGTCGACGGCCTCGATGAGATCCCGAAACTCCCCCGACGACGAGACGACGAGCAACGCGTCCCCGGGTCGCCACGCGAAGGCGCCTCGCGCGAGCAGGCCGCTGGGCACGGCAAGCACCTCGGGGCCTTCCGCGCCTTCGAGTGAGGCGAGCCACAGCGCCAGGGCGACGTAGTAGGCGGCGCCGTTGCCGCTGGCGACGATCCGGCGGACGTCCGGCGACCCCAGCAACGCAGCGACCTCCGCCACGCCGTCGCGCGCGTCGAGGGTCTGTGCGAGCGACGACGGCAGCTCCGCCAAGTCGAGCCACAGGCCTGTCTCGTCCAGCACGGCTGGGAAGCCTATCGTCCCACCTCGTACGCGCATACGGCCGCACCGATGACGCCGCCGTCCCGAGCGAGGTGTGAGCCGACCACCTCCAGCTCAGGGGTCGACGGATAGGCGAGCAGGGCGCGGCACGCCGCCTCCACGCGGGCGCGGAAGGCAGGCTCCGCGCCGAGGCCGCCGCCGAGCACGATCAGCGACGGGTCGAGTGCGTTCGCCAGCGCTGCGAGCGCCTGCCCGAGCGCCCTCGCCGCGTCGTCCACCAGCGAGGCGTGGGCCGGATCAGCGAGGACCTCCTCGGCGTGCTCGAGGCCGCTGGAGCGCGCGAGGCCGCGGCCGCTCGCGACCACCTCCACGGGTGGCGCCCCCAACACGATCGCGTGCCCGCGCACGCCCGCGTAGGGATGCCCGTCGATCACGAGGCACACGCTCGCGCCCGTGCCGACGATCGCGAAGAGGAACGGCGAGCGCCCGGCGCCCGCCCCGAAGAGCGCCTCTGCGCGCGCGGCCGCGCGCACGTCCGACTCGAGGGTGACGCGGTCGACGCCAACCGCGGCCGCGAGGTCGAGGCCGCGCCAGTCGATCGTGTCGGCGCTCGCGGGCCGACCTTCGAGGTCGACGAGCTCGCACAGGCCGACTCCGACCGGAAGCTCACCCGCGCCGAGCTCGCCGGCGAGCGCGGCGCAGTCGGCGAGCACCGCCGCCCCGCCGCGCCCGGGCCTCGTCGGCAGCTGGCGGCGCTCCTCGACCCGACCGGTCTCGACGTCGACGAGACCGGCGGCGATCTTCGTCCCGCCGACATCGATACCGATCGCGCCGGTCACCGGCCGTCGACCGCCACGCCGAGCCCTGCTCCGTTCGGTTTCAACTCGCCGCTCGCATGGCTCTATAGTCTCCTATCCTCGCCGCCCGTCGGCGCCCCACGAGTCGTAGGGAGGGAATGTGCAGACGCGCCTGGCAGCAATGATCGTCCTGGTCGCCGTCACGCTGGTCGCGATCAGCGCGAGCGCATCGTACGGAGCGAAGTCGGCCACGACCACGCTGACGATGTGGTCGTACGACAACCAGGATCCCGGGCTCGAGCCGGTGCTCAAGCAGCTGAGCAAGGAGTTCGAGCAGAGCCACCCGGGCGTCAAGATCAACCTCGTCTTCAAGGACTTCAACAGCCTCGTGGGCACGGTGCCGCGCGCGCTCGCCTCCGGTAGCGGCCCCGACGTGACCGAGGGCAACCAGGGCTACCAGACAGACGCGCAGCTCGTGAAGGCGAAGCTGATCATCCCGCTGACGAAGTACGTCAAGAAGTACGG
>DAIOGR010000245.1:0-4094 GCA_036745155.1 Gaiella sp. | reverse complement strand
CACGGCTTCTCGAGCGTGTCGAGCTTGTCCGCGATCTCGATCGTCCCGTCGGCGTTGAGCTGCACGAGGAAGTACTCGAGCTCGATCCCGATCTTGAACTCGTAGCCTTGGTGAGCCGCGCCGGCGAGCACGTTGCGCAGGATCGTCCGGGGGCAATACGGCCACGCGGCGCCCTCGACGGTGACGTCGCAGGCGAAGCGCGCGAGGTTCGGCTGCCACGGCACCAGGGTGAAGCTGTCCAGGTCGGGGATGGCAGCGATGTCAGGGTCGCTCGGAAGCTGGCCGATCTCGCCGGCCGCGAAGCCGGCGAACCCGGCGCCGTCCTCGACGAGCCCGTCGAGCTGCGCGGCCGGCACGAGCTTGGCGCTCGGCCGTCCGTACATGTCCACGAACTGCGCGAAGATGAACTCGATTCCCCTGTCCGCGATCGTCGAGCGGATCTGCTCGAGCCGGGTTGCGTCGCTCGCCATCTGTCCTCCTCCTCGTTCGGTCAGCGGTTCCTATCACCCACACGTCCGGGAGGACATAGAGCGAACCTCCACCGTCTACGCGAGAGGTGTGTTCGAAGCGCCCAGCGCGAGCCGCAGGCGCACGAGCTTGACGGCGATCTCGACCATCAGCCAGTCGTCACGGCGCAGGTCGATGCCCGACAGCTCGCCGATCCGCCGCAGGCGCTGCCGCAGCGTGTTCGGATGGACGTAGAGCGCCTCGGAGGTGGCGCTGATGTTGCCGCGCCGGTGCAGGAACTCCTCGAGCGTCGGGAGCAGTGAGGCGCTGCGCTCGCGATCGTAGTCCGCGAGCCGCGAAACCGACTCGATCGTTGCGTCGCGGATGCCTCCCTCGAGCGCAATCCGGAGGATGTACTTGTAGGCGCCGAGATCGTCGAACCCGAGCACGGACGCCTCACGCTTGAGCACGACCGTGCCGAGCAGCGCCTGCCGCGCCTCGTCGAACCCCTCGCGGAACGTGGCGACGCCTGTGCACGGGCTCGAGAGCCCGATTGCCACGGGGGCCGCCTGGGCGGCGTGCACACGGCGGACGCCGGCGCCGACGCGCTCGACACCGCCGGCCGGGACACGCAGCAGCCCACGGAGGGTGACGCCGCGCCGGTCGAAGAGCGAGCCGGGAAGCAGCGCCGCGAGGGCGGGCTCGAGCGTGTCATCGGCGGGCTCGGCGGCGAGGACGACGTAGGTCAGGTCGAGGTCGAAACCAAGGCGGGCGGCGCGCCGCTCGACGTCCCCGCCGGCACGGCCCGCGGCAATGTCCTCGAAGAAGTCCTTGATCAGGTTCTTCTCGGTCAGCCGCTCGATCAGCTGGATCTTCTTGATGCCGACGGCGGTCTGGCTCGCGACGGCGCGCGCGAGATCGACCGACGTGCTGCCTTCGCCGATCAGCAGCCCGAGCAGCTCGTCGCCCGCGATCAGCGGCACCGCCACCCTGGAGGCCCGGCCGCCGCGGGCGAGCTCGGGCCCGAGCTCCGAGAGCCCGAGCGTCGGACGCGCCGCAGCATCCGGCGGCGTCGAGGCTCGCAGGCTCAGCTCCTCGCTTCCGGGCTCCAGCAGGTAGACGTGACAGGCGCGAGCGCCGAGCAGGTCGTGTGCGCGCGTCGTCACCTCGGGCATCAGCTCCTCCAGGGTGCGGGCGTGCGCGATCGCCTCGGCCAGCCCGGCGATCGTCTCGAGCTCTCGCACGCGGCCCCGCATCTCGTCGTAGAGCCGGGCGTTCTCGATTGCTCCGGCGACGAGCGACGCGCTCGTCACGAGGAAGTCGACCTCGGCCTGCGTGAACTCGCGCGGCGCCTCGGTGTGAGCGCTGATGACGCCGATCACACGGGCGTCCCGCGCGGCGATCGGCACGCAGAGGAGCGACTGGAAGTGCTCCTCCTCGAGCTCGGGCACGTATTTCGTACGCGGGTCGGCGAGCAGGTTGTCTCGGATGAACGCCGGCTCGCCCCGCTCGGCCGCCCACCAGGCGAGACCCTCGCCGCGCTCGAGGGCGATCCGGTCGATCAGGTGCTCGTACGGCGCTCCGGCAGCCCGCAGCACGAGCCGGTCGTCGTCGACGAGGTACACGAAGCACGCGTGCACGGCGCTCGCCTCCGAGAGCAGCCGCACCACCGCCCGGAGCACCTCGTCGAGCTCGAGTGTCGACGCGACGGTCGAGATGATCCGGGCGAGGACGCTGTCGCTCTCTACCTCGGCACGCCTCACATGGGCATGGTAAGCCTCTGTCCCGCCGATCGCGAGCAGCCCTGCCCGGCGAGCGCGAGCGCCGCGGCCGCGAGCGCAAGAGATCCGAGCCCGAGCACGGCGACCCCTCGCCAGCCCCAGTGCTCCCAGGCCAGGCCCGGGACGTAGGCACCGAGCGCCCCGGCCCCGTAGTACGTGCTGAAGTAGAGCGCGCTCGCCGCTCCCCGATCTGCGCGCGCCACGTCGCCGACGCCGAGCTGCGTCGCGGTATAGCCGGTGAACATGGCCGTCGCGACGCACGCGAGCCCGAGCACGATCAGCGGCAGCCACGAGAGGAAGGTGAGGCCGACGCCGGCCGCAGCCAGCGCGATCATCGCACCGGCGAGCCGCCGCCAGCCGAGGCGCTCCGCCACGCGCCCCGCCAGCGGGCCGATCACCCCGGCGATCCAGAGCAGGAAGACGAGGCTCGAGGCGGACGTCCCGTACGAGTAGGGCGGCGCCTCGAGCCGGTAGACGACGTAGGTGAACGTGCCCACGAAGGTGAAGAAGAGCGCACCGCCGGCGACGGAGACGCCGAAGAGGCGACGGTTGGCGAGGCCGCGCATGACGCTGCCGGTGCGCACCGGGCGACCCGACTCGGGGAGGGAGCCGCGCATGCCGAGGGCGGCGGCCAGCGGCAGCAGCACGAGCAGGCCGATCGCGACCCGCCAGCCGACGAGGCCGGCGACGAGCGCCACGCCGACACGTCCGACGAGCCCTCCGGCGACGAGCGACGCGACGTACCACCCCATCGCGCGGGCCCCCACCCGGGGGACGAGAGCCTCCACGACGTAGGGGGCCGCGACGGCCAGCAGGCCCGGCATGCACAGCCCCTGCAGCGCCCGGCAGGCGAGGAGCAGCCCGAAGGTGGGAGCGAAGGCGACGCCCAGGGTGGGGAGCACGAGCAGCCAGCTCGCGAGCCGGATCGCCCGCGTCCTCCCCACCCGGTCCGAGACGGGGCCCCACACCCAGGCGCCGAGCGCGACGGCGAGCACCACCACCGAGATCGACAGCCCCGCCCGCGAGGGGCTGACGCCGAACGTGCGCGAGAGCTCCGGCAGGATCGCCTGGGTCGAGTACATGGTCGCGAACATGCCGGCGGCGCCGAGCAGGAACGCCGCGATGCCCGCCCTCGCGTCCGTTCCGACCCGGGAGGCGGGAGGCGAGCCTCGCGGGACTGACGTCGCCACGCGTCTCTAGTGGCGCGCGACGGCGCCGAGATGCTGCACGTGAGCGCCGCTCTCGACGATGTCGGCGATCTGCTCGATCGCGTGCCGCAGCTCGTCGTCGGAGGTGAAGAAGTGCGGCCCCAGCCGGATGCCGGCGTCGGGCCGGAAGTCGCACAGGATCTCGCGCGCCGCCAGCTCCCTGTGCACGGCGGGGAAGTCGGGCACGTGCACGGTCACGGTGCCGCCCCGCCGTGACGCGTCCCGCGGGCTGCGCACCTCGAAGCCGGCGGCGTCGGCGAGGTCGATCAGGAGCTGGGTCTGCCGCAGCGAGTTGGCGCGGATGCGGTCGACGCCGACCTCCTCGATCAGGTCGTAGCCCGGAGTGGCGGCGTAGAGCGCCGGCACGTTCGGCGTGCCGGAGAGAAAGCGCGCGGCCCCCGCCGCGTACTCCATCTCCTCCTCGAAGCCGAAGGGGCGCTCGTGGGCCTGCCAGCCGGTGTAGGTCGGCTCGAGCCGGTCGGCCAGGTCGGGCCGGACGTACAGCCAGCCGTTGCCCGGCCCGCCGCACAGCCACTTGACCGAGCCGCCGACCGCGAAGTCGACGTTCAGCGCCGCCACGTCGAAGGGGACGATGCCGGCCGACTGGTAGCAGTCGAGGATCACGTGCGCGCCCACCTCGTGGGCGCGGCGGATGATC
>DAIOGR010000244.1:0-4096 GCA_036745155.1 Gaiella sp. | reverse complement strand
GCAGCTGCTCGAGCTCGCGTCGTCGACGGTCGAGACGGACGGCGAGAACGTGATCGTCGGGCACTGCTACGTCGAGCGGCGCATGACCCCCCTCAACCTGTACCTGGAGACGGCGACGGCGGACGAGGTGGAGCACGTCGTGCGCGAGTACGGGGACACGATCCGCGACCTCGCGATCGCGAACGTGTTCGCCGGCGACATGCTCTGGCGCAACTTCGGCGTCAACCGGCACGGTCGCGTCGTCTTCTACGACTACGACGAGATCGAGTATCTGACCGACTGCTCCTTCCGCGCCATACCGCCGCCCCCCAACCCGGAGGCGGAGCTGTCGGGTGAGCCCTGGTACCCGGTCGGCCCGCTCGACGTCTTCCCGGAGGAGTTCGAGACCTTCCTGCTCGGGAGCCCCCGGGTGCGCGAGGCGTTCATGCGCCACCACGCCGACCTGCTGCGACCCGGCTTCTGGCAGCGCTGCCAGCAGCAGGTGGCGCGCGGCGAGATGGTGGACTTCTTCCCCTATCCCGAGTCGATGCGCTTCAGCCGGCGGTACGCGAGCGCGGCCTGACGGGTCACAGCGACGCGACGAACCCGGCGATGCGCTCGACGGCCCGCTCCAGGCTCTCGAGCGAGGCGGCGTAGGAGATCCTCACGTGCCCGGGAGCGTGGCTCCCGAAGGCGCTGCCGGAGAGGAGGGCGACGCCCGCCTCGCCGAGCAGCCGGTCGGCGAACTCGTCCGCCGAGAGGGGCAGCGAGCCGATGTTGGGGAAGGCGTAGAACGCTCCCAGCGGCTCCACGCACGAGACCCCGGGGATCCCGTTCAGCGCTGGCACGAGGAAGTCCCGCCGGGCGCGGAACTCCGCCACCATCGCGTCGACCGCGTCCTGCGGGCCGAGCAGCGCCGCTACTCCGGCGAGCTGCACGAAGGGCGGCACGCACGATGTCGAGTTGACGATCAGGCGGGTGAGCGGGTCGACGAGCTGCTCCGGCACGGCGGCGTAGCCGAGGCGCCAGCCGGTCATGGCGTAGGTCTTGGAGAAGCCGTCCAGCAGGATCGTCCGCTCCAGCAGGCCCGGCAGCGAGGCGAGCGAAGGGGCGGGCCGCCCGTACGTGATCCGGGCGTAGACCTCGTCGGAGAGCACCCACGCCGGCGTCCGGAGGATCGCGTGAGCGACCTGCTCGAGGTCGGCCGCGGGGATGATGCCACCGGTCGGGTTCTCCGGCGAGTTCAGGATGACGAGGCGGGTGCGCTCGTTGAGCAGCGTCTCGAGCTGGGCGGGATCGACGCTGAAGCCGCGCTCCTCGTGGAGGGGCAGCGGCACCGGGGTCGCCCCCGCGAAGCGGATCGCCGACTCGTAGATCGGGAAGCCGGGGTCGGGGTAGATCACCTCGTCGCCCGGACCGCACGTCGCGAGCACGGTGAAGAAGAGGAACGGCTTGGCTCCGTTCGCGACGACCACCGACTCCGGCCCGAGAGAGACCCCGCGCGTCCGCGACAGGTAGGCCGCCGCCGCCTCGCGCAGCTCGGACAGTCCCGCCGTCTGGCAGTAGTGCGTGTTCCCGGCGCGAATCGCGGCGATGCCGGCCTCGGCCACGTGGGGCGGCGTCTCGAAGTCCGGCTCGCCGATCTCGAGATGGATCACGTCCCTTCCCCGGCGCTCGAGCTCGCGGGCGCGCGCGAGCACGGCAAACGCTCCCTCCGTGCCGAGGCGCGTGACTGCGTCGGTGAGGAGCGGACGGGTCACAGGCTCGTTTCCGCGGGCACCGACGACCAGGGAGGGAAGTGCGCGGGACGCGACCCTGCCAGAACGGGGGGGAACGGCAGGATCACCACGACCCTTCGGGGGTTGAGTCTCGAGGCCGTGGCATGCGCCCCGCGCGGTATGAAGTTCAAGCGCCACCCCCGGTGTCCTCTCGCGCGGGAGCAGGGAAATTTTCCGCCTCGGGCACGACCAGACCGGCGTCGATTGCCGCCACCAGCCCGGCCACCACCCCGCTGCGCGTCGCGAACGTGTCCGTCTCGACGTACTCGTCGGGCCCGTGGTCGAGGCCGCCGACGGGACCCAGCCCGTCGAGTGTGGGGATCCCGTGGTGCGCCGTCCACGACCCGTCGGAGACGCCCCCTGTCAGCGCCTCGCCGAAGCGATGCCCGAGCTCGCCGCCGAGCAGGATCGCTGCCTCCGCCAGCAGCGCCACCCGGGGCGTGCGCTCGAGTGCCGGCGGGCCCCCGAGCTCCTCGAGCTCGAAGGCGATGCCGTCGTGGGCGCCGAACGAGCGCACCTGCTCCATCCCCCACGCGAGATCGGCTGCCGTGATCGCCCGCATGTCGCCCGTCAGCTCCGCCCGGCTCGGCACCGTGTTCAGACCCTCTCCGCCGGTGAGCCCGGTCAGCTGCAGGGTCAGGCCGACCCGCGCATGGTGGAGCTCGAGCAGCCGTACCGCCTCGCGACTGAGTGCGTGCACCGCGTTGCGGCCGGTGTCCGGCTCCACGCCGGCATGGGCGGGGTGGCCGCGGGCGCGCAGGCGGAACCACGAGGCGCCCTTGCGGGCCGAGACGACCTCGCCGTCCGGCCGGCCGCACTCGAGGCACAGCACGGCGTCGAAGCCTTGCAGGCGATCGAGCGTCTCGGGCGCGCTGGGACGCGATTCCTCGTCGGGGCAGGAGACGAGCTCGACCCGAGCGAACGGACGCGGGCCGCGGGCCAGGAGCCGTGCCGCGTGCGCGGCGACGGCCAGTCCGCCCTTCATGTCGGCCACGCCCGGGCCGAAACAACGGGCGCCGTCGTGCGCGAACGGCCTCGCGGCGGCGGTGCCGTTCGGGAAGACCGTGTCGTGGTGGCCGAGCAGCGCCACCCTGGCGCTGCCGGCGCCCTCGAGCACGGCGTGCAGGTAGAGGCCGCGGTCGCCCGCCGGCACGAGCTCGGCGTGCAGGCCGTACCCCTCGAGCGTGTGGGCCATGCGGGCGGCGAGGCGATCGACCGCGCTGACGTCCCCTCCCGGCGTGTCCGTGTCGACCCAGGCGGCGAGATCCTCGAGCAGCAGGCCGAGCTCGGCCGCGACGCCGTCTCGTACCCGCTGCGCCTCCGCGAGCGCGAGCGCGGGCAGCGCACCCGCCCTCATGCCTGTCCCAGCCTGGCCGCCATTGCCGCAGCGAGGGCCTGCAAGCCGCTGAAGGGGCGGATCATCACGCACAACTCGCGGGCTCGGCCGTCGGCGTCGAGTCGGAAGATGTCGACGCCTTCCAGCTGGAGCAGCCGGTCCGGGCCGGGCACCGTCGTCTCGAACTGCATCACGACGCCGTCCTCGCCGCTCGTGTACACGCCGGTGTAGCTGAGCTCACCGAACACCTCGATCACGAGCCGAAGCAGCGCAGCCACGGTTTCGCGCCCCTCGTACGGGCGATGGACGGCCGGCGAGCGGAAGCTGACGTCGTCCGCGAGCAGGGCCGTGACAGCCTCCGGGTCGCGCCGGGACACCGCCTCCTCCCACAAAGCGGCAAACCGGTGAGCCGCCGTGCTCACGGGAGCCCTCCCGCGAGGAGGCGATCGGTCACCAGCTCGCCGACGACGACGGCCGGGACGTTCGTGTTGGCCCGTGGCACGACCGGCATCAACGAGCAGTCGGCGACGACGATGCGCTCCAGGCCGTGCACGCGGCCGCGGCCGTCGCAGACGGCGAGCGGGTCGGCGGCGAGGCCCATCGCGCACGTTCCGACCGGGTGGTAGTAGTGGCCGTGGATCCGCGGGATCGTCGTGCGAAGGTCGGCGTCCGGACCGGGCACCAGCTCCGGCCCGAGCAACCTCCGCAGCGGCTCGGTGGCGGCCAGCTCCCGGGCCCGCGCGACACCCTCCTCGAGCACGGCGAGGTCGTGGCCGTCCCGGTCGGTCAGGTAGCCGTGGTCGAGGATGGGAGCGCGATCGGGGTCGGCGGCGGCGAGCAGGAGCCGGCCACGCGAATGCGCCTCCATGGCACCCACGGCGATCAGCACGCGACCGGCGAGCAGGCTGTGCTCGTGGGCGGCGACGGGGATCACGTGGAGGTCGTACGGGCCCTCCGCACGACTCGACCGCAGCTTCCCGAGCGACTGCTCTTCGGGCGTGAA
>DAIOGR010000243.1:0-4100 GCA_036745155.1 Gaiella sp. | reverse complement strand
GCTAGCCGCGGAACTGCAGCTCGTGCCAGGACGGGGTGGGCGCGAGCTCGAGCAGGGCGCGGCCGCCCTGCGGCTCTGCGTAGCCGAAATCACCCGACACCTCGTCCCACGCCACCTCGAGCAGCCCCTCCTTGACGCGGTGGTCGAGGTAGGCGCCGCGGAAGACCAGCTTGCGCAGCCAGTACACGAGCGACTCGCCGTCGTTCAGCGACACCCGCTCCCAGTGCCGCACGAGGTACTGGCCGAGCCCGCTGCGCGCCTCGACGACCCGGCCGTCCGCTGCGAGCTCCACGAGATCGAGCGTCTCCTCCTCGTCCAGGTCGTTCCCCTCGATCAGACCGAGCCTGACCGCGGCCGCGGTGACCCGCTCCTCGAAGTCGAGCGCACCGAACCCGAAGCGGTATCCGAGGAACTCGAGCACGTAGTCGTCCCCCGAGACGTAGTTGATCTCACCGGCGTGCATGCCCAAACGTTAGCCTCAGGAGCATGCGCGACAAGCAACTCGTCGTCGGGATGGTCTTCGCGGTGCTCGCGATCTGGCTCGTCGGCGCCGCCGTCACGAGGTATTCGCTGGCGCAGATGGCGTACCTCGCCCCGATCGCGGTCGTCGTCGTGGGCGCCACGATCGGGATCGTGATGCTGTGGGTGAAGATCGTCCGGGACTCGTTGCGGGCGCGCCGCAGCACCGGGCGGTAGAGCTCGTCCGCGCCGATCCGTCCGGCTCCGTCCGTACCGTGGCCCGCATGGCAGCAAGCTGGACGATCGCGCCGGTCGAGTACGCACACGTGGCCGCCCTGGCGCGCGAGCTCGACATCTCCGAGATCACTGCGGGCATCCTCGTCCGGCGCGGCTACGGCGACCCCGAGGCGGCCCGGGCGTTCCTCGAGCCGGAGCGTCCGGGACACGACCCGCTGCTGCTCGGCGACATGGACGCCGCGGTGACGCGCCTTCGTGCCGCGGTCGCGGCCGGCGAGAAGATCTGCGTGCACGGCGACTACGACGTCGACGGGATCTGCGCCACCGCCCTCGCGCTGCTGACCCTGCGCGAGCTGGGCGCCGACGTCACGTGGCACCTGCCGAGCCGCTTCGAGGACGGGTACGGCGTCTCCAGCGGCACGATCGCGCGGCTCGCCGAGGGCGGCATCGACCTCTTGCTCACCGTCGACTGCGGCATCACCGCCGTTGCGGAGGTGGCCGAAGCGAAGCGGCTGGGCGTCGACGTCATCGTCACCGACCACCACCGGCCCGGTGAGACGCTGCCCGACTGCCCCATCGTGGCGACGCGGCCTTCCGGCTACCCGTTTCCCGAGCTCTGCGGGACGGGCGTCGTCCACAAGCTCGCACAGGCGCTGCTCGGCGCCGACCACCCTGCCGTCACCCGGCACCTGGATCTCGTCGCGCTCGCCACGATCGCGGACGTCGTCCCGCTCGTCGACGAGAACCGCTCCCTCGCCACCGCCGGCCTGCGTGGGCTCGCGCGAACCCAGAAGCCCGGCCTCCGGGCGCTGATGCAGTCGGCGCGGGTCGACCCGGCCACGATCGACGCGACCGCCGTCGGCTTCCGGCTGGCGCCGCGGATCAACGCCGCCGGCCGGCTCGGTCGCCCTGACGTCGCCCTCCACCTGATCCTGACCGAGGACGCGCGCGAGGCCGAGCTCCTCGCCGCCGAGCTGGAGACGCTGAACCGCGACCGCCAGGCCGTGGAGGACCGGATCCTGCGCCAGGCGGTGGCGCTCGTGGAGAGCTGGCCGGAGGCGAAGCGCCGGCGCCGCGGCTACGTCGTCTGGGGCGAGGACTGGCACGAGGGCGTGATCGGCATCGTCGCCTCGCGCCTCGTGGAGCGCTTCAACCGTCCCGTCGTGATGGTCGCGGGCAGCGGCGACGAATGGAAAGGCTCCGGACGCTCGGTGCCGGCGTTCGACCTGCACGGCGCCCTCGGCGCCTGCGCAGAGCACCTCGAGCGGTTCGGCGGCCACCGAGCCGCGGCAGGGCTCTCGATCCGGCCGGAGCGCCTCGAGGCGTTCGCCGAGGCGTTCGCCGCGCAGGCCGACGCCGAGCTCTCGAGCGTCGACCTCGTGCCCGTCACCAGGGTCGACGCAATCGTGCCTGCGGCGGCGCTCACCCTCGACCTTGCGCGCGAGGTCGACCGGCTCGCGCCTTTCGGTCTCGGCAACCCGGACGTGACGCTGCTCGTGGCGAGCTGCGAGGCGGTCGACCCTGCCACGGTGGGCGAGGGCAAGCACCTCCGCTTCCGCGTGCGCCAGCACGGGCGCGACGCCGGCAGCGCCATCGCCTTCGGCTTCGGCGCCCAGCTCGAGCAGGTGCGAGACGCAGGCCGCTACGACGTCGCCTTCCGCCTCAAGCAGAACCGGTGGAACGGCACCGTCTCGCCGCAGCTCGTCGTCCGCCGGCTCTTCGACGCACCCGGTGCCTACGACGAGCTGCGCTCCTGGCTCTCCGAGCTCTGGAAGGCGGGAGAGGAGAGCTGGACGCCCGAGGCACGGCGGATCTTCTCCGAGCTGGCTCTGGCCGAGACGGGAGCCAAGCGGCAGCTGCTCGAATCAGAGACGTTCCGCTCGCTGCTCGACCACGGAGCGCCGATCACGCTGCCCGAAGCGGCGTAGGACGTAGACGTGCCCACCCGTGGGGCTGCCGCCTGAAGGTGCGTCGGCGTGCCGCTACGAGCCCCGCAGCGGACGCCCGGGCGCGGCGGCACGACCGGCACGGGCCGTCATGCGGTCCAGCTCGACGATCAGCCGGCGGATCCGGCGGCGCTCGAGGTAGCGGCGAAACACACCCATGGCCACAGTAGCTTCGGCAGCAAGGCCCCCTCTCCTATCCCCCGGAAGGTGCCGAGTACACTGAGCTCATGGCCGTGATCGACACGGAACGCCATCACGACGACCTCGTCAGCGAGCTGATCGCGAGCATCGAGACGTACAACCCCGGCGTCGACAAGGCGCTGATCAAGCGCGCCTTCGACTACTCCGAGAAGGCCCACCGCGGGCAGGTGCGGCGCTCCGGGGAAGAGTTCATCAACCACCCGTGGGGCGTCGCCCAGATCTGCGCGCAGCTCCACCTCGACGAGCAGACGATCGCGGCGGCCCTCCTCCACGACGTCGTCGAGGACACGGCGACCGACCTGGACGAGCTGCGCGCCGAGTTCGGACCGGACATCGCGCAGCTCGTCGAGGGCGTCACCAAGCTGACCCGGATCACCTTCCAGAGCCGCGAGCAGGCGGAGGCCGAGAACTACCGCAAGATGATCGTGGCGATGGCCCAGGACGTGCGGGTGATCCTGATCAAGCTCGCCGACCGCCTCCACAACATGCGGACGATCGAGTACCTGGGCAAGCAGAAGCAGGTGCAGAAGGCGAAGGAGACGCTCGAGGTGTACGCGCCGCTCGCGCACCGCCTCGGCATCCACGAGGTGAAATGGGAGCTCGAGGATCTCGCCTTCCAGATCCTGCACCCGCGCAAGTACTCCGAGATCAAGGCCATGGTGGCCGACCGCCGGGCCGACCGCGAGGCACAGGTGGAGAAGGCGGCCGAGCTGCTCAAGGTCGAGCTCGAGCGGACCGACATCCCCTCCGACATCTCCGGCCGCGCCAAGCACTTCTACTCGATCTACGACAAGATGGCCAAGAAGGGCCGCGAGTTCAACGAGATCTACGACCTCACCGCCATGCGGGTGATCGTGGAGCGCGCCGGCGACGAAGGCACACGCGACTGTTACGGCGCCCTCGGCATCATCCACTCGCTCTGGAAGCCGATGCCCGGCCGGTTCAAGGACTTCGTGGCGATGCCGAAGCTGAACCGCTACCGGTCGCTGCACACGACTGTGATCGGCCCGTCCGGCACGCCGCTCGAGATCCAGGTGCGCACCCGCGAGATGCACGAGGAGGCCCAGTACGGCATCGCGGCGCACTGGCTCTACAAGCGGGGCCGCGCCGGCAAGGGCGACGACGAGTGGCTCGCCTGGGTGAAGACGCTGATGGACTGGCAGGGCGACGACCAGGACGCGGCCGAGTACATGCGCACCCTGCGCACCGACCTGTTCGACGACGAGGTGTACGTGTTCACGCCGAAGGGCGAGGTGA
>DAIOGR010000242.1:0-4108 GCA_036745155.1 Gaiella sp. | reverse complement strand
AAGGACACTGGCCACTCACGCCGGCGAAGAGCGTCAGCCGGAGAAGAGCGTCAGCCGGAGAAGAGCGTCAGCCGGAGAAGAGCGTCAGCTCGGGCTCCCGCTCCCCGCGCAGCGACGCGAGATCGACCTCGACCCAGCCGAGGCCGCGTGACTCGGCCAGCGTGCGCGCCTGCTTCACGACCTTCTGGGCAGCGAGCACGCCGCGGCAGGCGGCCATGCCGGGCTCGGGCCGGATCCGCTCCAGGTAGCGCGTCAGCTGCTCGACGGCGTCGATCGTGCCGATCCGCTTGATCTCCACTGCCACCCAGCCGTCCTCCGCGTCGCGGCACATCAGGTCGACGGGACCGATGTCGGTGGGCCACTCCCGGCGCACGAGGCGGAGCTCACCGCCGAGGGCCTGCGGCTGCGCCGCGAGCTCCTCCTGCAGATCACGTTCGACGCCGTCCTTGACGAGTGCTGCGGCGTCCTCCTCCATGTCGTGCGTCACGTCGCTCAGCACCTCGACGACGCGGATGTCGAGCCGGTCCTCGGTCTTGCCGGCACGCTTGCGCACGACGATGCGGTCGAGCGGGTCGCCCTCGTGCTCGATCACGGTGGGCGGCGTCATCCAGTTCTGCGGCTTGTAGCCGCCCGCGTCCGCATGGACGAGAACGGACCCGTCCGACTTGAACAGGAGCAGCCGTGTCGCCTCGGGCAGCAACGCGTTCAAACGGCCGGTGTAGACCACCTCGCAGCGGGCGACGATGACGCGCACCGCGGCACCGTACCGTCCGAACCGGACATGGAGAAGGGTGTCTCCCTCCGGGAGACACCCATGGGAGACACCCGGCCGGTCAGTCGCGCTCGACCCGCGAGCCGCCGACGATCGCCGCGCGGCCGTCGGTGAAGCGCACGAGGGCCTTGCCCTTGCCGTCGTAGTCGGGTGACCAGACGACGAGCTCCGCCGCGTCGCCCCCGACCCGCACCGGCTCGCCCAGGGACGGCGTGACGCCGCGCCAGTAGGTGACGAACGGGTTCTCGTCCCACTCGCGCCCGATCGTCGTCTCTTCGGTGTGGCCGGGGAGCACGCGAAGCTCATGGGGAAGCGTCATCAGCCCGTCCATCACCGAGCGCCGCACGACGTCGGCCGGGCCGCCGCCGACGGCGTCGCGAAAGAGGACGTCGCCCGAGAAGCACACCTCGTCGCCCACGACGAAGGCGACGCCGTCGTCGGAGTGCCCCGGTAGCGGGATCGCCCGGACGCTCAGCCCGCCGGTCTCGAGGTCGCCCGTGACGACGCCGATCCCGAACCGCTCGCAGAGCGCGTCCTCGTGGAGAACGTGGTCGGGGTGCGCGTGCGTCCGCAACAGGTGCGTTGGCGTCAGCCGCTCCCGTTCGACCAGCTCGAGCAGCGGCTCGAGCGGCGCTCCGCTGTCGACGAACACCGCCACGCCGGCCGGCTCGTCGCCGACGACGAAGGCGTTCGACAGCCAGTGCGGATCCAGCGAGCGAGCCACGAGCATGACGGCACGCTACCAAGCACTCCGCTCGGCCCCGCTTTCGAGCAGCCCCGGTGCCGGGGCTGCTCGACCGCGCGAGTGCGGTTCGCCTCGTTCCTCTGGGGAGAGGGCGGTGCAGCCGTGCTGACGCCGTCGCGCTTCGAGCGGTTCCGCTCGCGCACGTCCGGCGAGGCTGGATAGACTTGCGCCCGATGCGCCGCACGCTCAGCCTGCTCGCTCTCCTGCTCGTTGCCGTGGCGCTGCTCACGGCGGGCTGCCTGGACGGCAAGGAGACAGGGGCGACGCCCGAGAAGGTCGTCGGCACCGTTCCCACCGCGACCACGTCGACGGCGGACCTGCCCGCGCTCGGGCTCAAGGGCGATGCCACGGCCGGCAAGGCGCTGTTCGTGAGCAACGGCTGCGGCAGCTGCCACACACTGGCCGCCGCGGGCTCGAACGGCGCCGTCGGCCCGAACCTCGACCAGGCGAAGCCGAGCTACGAGCTCGCCGTCACACGCCTGACGAAGGGCCAGGGCGGCATGCCCGCCTTCGGCGACCGGCTCGAGGCGCAGCAGATCGCCGACCTCGCGCAGTACGTCGTCGAGTCGACCGGCGGCTGATCCTCCCCTCCGGCTTCCCCGCGGGTGTCCAGGCGTTCGCCTGCGACCTCGACCGTACCCTCGTGGGAGAGGACGGCCTGCTGCGGCCACGCACACGGGCAGCGATCGCCCGGTCGCGGGCGGCCGGCATCCCCGTGATCATCGCCACGGGACGGATGTACCGCTCGGTGCGCCCGTACCTGGAGGAGGCGGGCATCGACGACCCGGTCGTCTGCTATCAGGGCGCGGCCGTCGTCGACCCGGTCGACGGCACCTTCCTGCTCCACCAGACGATCGAGCTCGATCTCGCGCGGGAGGCGATCGCCGCGCTCGTGCAGGCCGGGCATCCACCCAATTGCTACGTCGACGACCGGCTCTACGTGGCGGAGCACACCGAGTACTCGCGCATGTACTCCGAGTTCCAGAACCTGCCGGTGACCGAGGTCGGTGACCTCGTCGCCTGGCTCGAGCGGCCACCGACGAAGCTCGTCGCCGTCGTCGACCCGGAGGCTGTCCCGGCGCTCCGTGCCACGCTCGTCGAGCGATTCCAGGGGTCACTGTTCCTCACCACCTCGCTGCCGTACCTGCTCGAGCTCGGCCACCCGTCCGTCTCGAAAGGGACGGGGCTGGCGTTCGTGGCGGAGCGGATCGGGCTCGAGGCCGCGTCGGTCGTCTCGTTCGGCGACGGCGAGAACGACGTCGAGCTGATCGAGTGGGCCGGCTTCGGGATCGCCGTCGAGGGGGGCCACGAGCGGCTGCTCGAGCAGGCCGACTGGGTCTGCCCCGGCCCCCACCACGAAGGTGTCGCCGGCGTGATCGAGGCGTACCTAGACTCTGTGACGTGATCGACCTCAGGGCAGCCCGCGCGGAGCCGGACGCCTGGCGCGCCGCACTGGCACGGAAGGGTGCGGCGGAGGCGTTCGACCGACTGCTCGCAGCCGACGAGCGCTGGCGCTCGCTCGTGCCCCGCGTCGACGAGTTGCGCGGCGCCACGAAGCTGAAGGGGAAGCCGACGCCCGAGCAGCTCGAGCAGTTGCAGGGCGTGAAGGAGGAGCTGAAGGCCGTCGAGGAGGAGCTCGCGGCCGCCGAGGCGGAGCGCGACGCTGCGCTCGGCGAGGTGCCGAACCTGCCGCACCCCTCCTCGCCCGACGGGCTGACCGAGGACGACTCGGTCGAGCTGCGCCGGGTGGGCGAGCCACCGGCGCTCGAGCAGGCGCGCGAGCACACGGAGGTCGGGCGCTTCGAGATGGAGCGCGCGGCCCGTCTGTCGGGCTCCCGGTTCGGCTACATCGTGGGCGACTCGGCACTCGTGGCGATGGCCCTCTACCGCTTCGCGCTCGACCACCTCGCCCGCGCGGGCTTCACGCCGGTGATCCCGCCGGTGCTCGTGCGCGAGGAGGCGATGATCGGCACGGGCTTCTTCCCCACCGAGAAGTCCAACATCTACGAACTCGAGGCCGACGGCCTCTACCTCACCGGTACCTCCGAGGTGTCGCTCGCCGGGTTCCACATGGGTGAGATCCTCGAGGAGGGCGACCTGCCGCTCCGCTACACGGGTTTCTCGCCGTGCTTCCGGCGCGAGGCAGGCGCCGCGGGGAAGGACACGCGGGGCATGTTTCGCGTGCACCAGTTCAACAAGGTGGAGATGTTCGTGTTCACGAGGCCGGAGGAGTCGTGGGCCGAGCACGACCGCATGCTCGCGCTCGAGGAGGAGCTCTGCCAGGCGCTCGAGCTGCCGTATCGGGTGGTCAACGTGGCCGCCGGCGACCTGGGCGCCCCGGCGGCCAAGAAGTACGACATCGAGGCGTGGTTCCCGTTCCAGGAGCGCTACCGCGAGGTCACGTCCTGTTCGAACACGACCGACTACCAGGCGCGGCGGCTCGGCATCCGCTTCCGCGGCGAGCACGGCCTGGAGCCGCCGCACACCCTGAACGGGACGATGGTCACAGACCGCGCGCTGCTCGCGATCCTCGAGAACTTCCAGGGCGAGGTGCCCGAGGCGCTACGCGCGTACGGCGCGCCCGAGCGCGT
>DAIOGR010000241.1:0-4118 GCA_036745155.1 Gaiella sp. | reverse complement strand
TGCTTCTCGATCAGGCAGCCGAGCACCCTGATCTCGACGGCGTCGGCGTCCATGCGGGGAGCCTAACTAGAGACGCGCGGGGAACGGCGGCTCCAGCAGGAGCAGCGCCAGCAGCGCCACACGCTCCGGCAGGTGCGCCACGTCGACCCGCTCGTCGATCGCGTGAGAGCCCTCCCCGATCGGGCCGAGCCCGTCGAGCGTGGCGGTGAAGAGGCTCGTCGTGTTGGCATCCGAGCCGCCGCCGACGAGGCCCGCGTCCTCGAGCGTGAGGCCCAGGTCGCGGCCCAGGCGCACAGCGGCGGCGAGCAGTGCACGGTTGGCGGGCAGCGGCTCCATCGGCGGCCTGCCGAACCCTCCCTCGACCTCGATCGTCGCGCCCTCGAGCTCGGGCCGGAGCGCCCGCACCGCCTGCTCCAGCGAGCGGGCGGCGACGGCAGTCGGCGCACGGACGTCGACGACGGCGCTGGCGGCCGGCGCGACCACGTTCGGCCGCAGGCCGCCGTCGATCGTGCCGACGTTGACGGTCACCCCGCGGGCCGGGTCGTTGAGGGCGAACAGCCGTTGCACCTGGTGCGACAGCTCCAGGATGGCGCTGATGCCCGCATCGAAGTCGGCGCCGGCATGGGAGGAGCGGCCCCGCGCGGTGACGGTGAAGCGTCCGATCCCCTTGCGCGCGATCTTCAGCTGCCCGGTCGGCCCTTCCCCCGACTCGAGCACGAATGCCCGCTCGGCCCCCTGCGCGAGCAGGCGGAGCAGGCGCGCCGAGTCGGGGCTGCCGATCTCCTCGTCCGTGTTCATAAGCACCACGGGCTCGACGGAGGGCGACAGCCCGAGTTCGTGCAGGGCGCGGAGCGCGTAGACGATCACCACGAGCCCGCCCTTCATGTCGGCCACCCCGGGGCCGTACAGCACGCCGGCTTCCTCACGGATCGGCATCTTCGCGAGCGTGCCGACCGGCCAGACGGTGTCCATGTGGCCGACGAGAAGTTGACGCGGGCTCCCCCGACAGCGCTCGGCGCGGCGGGCGTAGAGATGGTCGCCCACCTGCCGGCGCGCCGGGACGGCGCGCACCTGGTAGCCGACCGACTCGAGCTCCGCGGCGAGGATGCGGAACGGGCCTGCCTGGCGGGCCGGGTCGAGCGTGGGAGACTCCTCCTGCGCCAGCCGGCGCAGCAGGGCGACCATGCCGGGCTGCAGCTCGCGCAGCCGCGCGAGGAGCAACTGGGCAACGCCGACGGCGGTCGAGCTCATCCCCTCAGAGCCGGAAGTCGGCGGGAAACGGGAACGACAGGCTGTCGCGCACGACGGCGAAGCGCCCCGGCGCGAGGTACGCGAGCAGGCCGACGTTGTGGATGAGATCGGCGTCGTCCACGTCGGCTCCGCGCAGCACCTCGCGCGAGGCCGACGCCGCCACGACGCGACCGGTGATGAGGCTGTTGGGGCCGAACCCGTCGAGGATCCGCTCGAGCTCGCACTCCAGGTACAGCGCGCATCCCTTCACGAGGGGCGCGTCGACCACGCGCGCCGGGAAGGTGGGGACGGCGGCGAGCGTCGGCTTCATGCCGCCCTCGAGCCGCCCGCCGGCCGCGAGACCCGACTCCATGATCTGCTCGTGCCGCGGGAAGCTGACCGTGAACTGGGGGTGCACGAGCAGGTTCTGGTAGGTGCCGTGCGTGGGGCTGCAGACGAAGCAGTAGAACCCGTCCCAGCCGAGCGGCATCGCCATGTGCTTGGGCGCGATGTCGTGCCCGTCCCCCTCCTTCGTCCCGATCAGCACGAGTGGCGCGACGGCGAACGCCCGCTCCCAGAGCCCCGGGCCGACCGCGAGCTCGACGAGCGCGGGACGCTCCTGCTCTGCAGGCTGCAGCTCCGCCATGCCACCAGGGTGGCAGCGGCCACGTGCCGCGGCATCGGGGCAGAGTTCGGGACCGCCTACGGCGAACTACGCACCGCTGCGCCGGTCGAGCGCCCAGCGCACACGGGCGATGTCCTCCCGCTCCCGCTCGTCGAGCGCGAGCTCGAGGCGGTGCAGCGCCGCCTCGTGCTCGGGGATCCAGCGCCGCTCGATCGCCCGCTGTCGCCGCGTCGTGGCGGTCAGCTCGGCCGCGATCGCGTCGAGCGCGGCCTGCCCCGCCGCGTACTCGGCAGCCGCCCTCACCGCCTCGACATGCGCGCGCGCGGCGAGGGCCACGCTGGAGCCGCCGCCTAGCGCCACGAAGTCCGGCGTCGGGGCGAAGCGCACCGTCGCGCCGGACGGAAAGAGGGTGCCGAGCGCGTTGCGCCACTCGACGTCCACCGCACAGTCCCCCTCGGCGTGACCGGCCGCGAGCCGGAGCCGCCGCTCGCCCGCGAGCGCGAGCGCGCGGTCGTTCCACTCGGTCGCCTCGCGCGCCTGTCGCTCCCAGGCCGAGCGGGCGCGGGCAAGACCGGCGGCGAGGCGTTGCTGCTCCCGCAGCAGCGTCTGCCGCTTCTGGTCGAGCACCTCGACGCCGCGCCTCGCGATCTCGAGGCGGCGCACGAGCCAGAGCCGGCCTGCCCTACCCGGTGGCGCCCGCAGGGCCATCGTGTCCCTCCCGGAGGTAGTGCGCGGTGAGCGTCGCCTCGGAGACCATCGTCAGGTCCGCCCGCGGCAGCACCGAGACGACCTGCCAGGCACGGTCGAGCGTCGCCTCCAGCGAGCGCAGCTCGTCGGCGCCCTGCCGGACGAACCCGGACTCGAAGGCAGCGGCGAAGCCGAGATAGCGCGCCTCGCCCTCGCTGAGGGCATCCACGCCGACGACCTCCGCCAGGTCGGCCACGCGCCGAGCCTGCGCCACGAGCGCGTAGACCTGCGCCGAGAGCTCGAGGTGGTCGGCCCGGGTCTTCCCCTCGCCGGCGCCGAGCCGCATCAGGCGGGAGAGGGAGCCGAGCGGGTCGAAGGGCGGGTAGACGCCACGCACGTGGAGGTCGTGCGAGAGCACGATCTGGCCCTCCGTGATGTACCCGGTGAGGTCGGGCACGGGATGGGTGATGTCCTCGCCGGGCATCGTCAGCACCGGGATCTGGGTCACCGACCCGGGCTTCCCCTGGATGCGCCCGGCCCGCTCGTACAGGCTCGCGAGATCGCTGTACAGGTAGCCGGGATAGCCGCGGCGGCTCGGGATCTCCCCGCGGGACGACGCCACCTCCCGCACCGCCTCGCAGTAGCTCGTCATGTCCGCCATCACGACGAGCACGTGGCGGCCACGGTCGAACGCGAGGTGCTCGGCGACGGTGAGCGCCAGGCGCGGCGTGACGACCCGTTCCACGAGCGGGTCGTCCGCCGTGTTGAGGAAGACCACCAGGTCGTCCGCCGTGGCCCGCGTCTCCAGGCGCTCGCGCATGGCGGCCGCGTCCGCGTTCGTCACGCCCATCGCCGCGAAGACGACCGCGAAGGGCTCGCCGCCGACGGTCGCCTGGGCGGCGATCTGGGCCGCGAGCTCGAGGTGCGGCAGCCCGCCGACGGAGAAGATCGGGAGCTTCTGCCCGCGCACGAGCGTGGCGAGGCCGTCCACGACCGAGACGCCGGTGAGGATGGGGTCCGCGGGTGTCGCCCGATAGGCCGGGTTGATGGGGTGGCCGCCGATCTCGCGCCGGTCGGAGCCCCGCACGGGCGGGCCGCCGTCGAGCGGCGCGCCGCGGCCGTTGCAGACACGCCCGAGCCAGGACTCACCGACCGGGATGCGCATCGGGCTGCCCTGGAACGAGACGCGCACGCCGTTCAGGGAGAGGCCTCCGGTGCCCTCGAACACCTGGACGACGGCGACGTCCCGGTCGATCTCGAGCACGAGCCCGTGCCGTAGCTCCCCCGACTCGAGTCGCACCTCGACGACCTCGTCCCAGCCCACGTCGCGCACTCCCTCGACGACGAGCAGCGGCCCCTTGATGGAGGCGACGGACCCGTACTCGATCGGCGCGCGGCTCATGCGAGGCCTCTGAGCGCCGCGAGCACCTGCGCACCGATCGCCTGGACCCCGGCCGCGTCGTCCGAGGACGTCGTGTCGCGCGCCCTGCTCGCGCGCGAGAGGTCGACCTGCTCGATCGACGTGGCGGAGACGCCGCGGCGGACGAGGTCGAGGCAGCAGTCGTGCACGTCCAGC
>DAIOGR010000240.1:2664-4142 GCA_036745155.1 Gaiella sp. | reverse complement strand
ACGGCCTGGTCCGACCGCAGCGCCGCCCGGACGAGCCGAACCGCCTCGAGCACCGGCGCAAAGGCCTCCTCCGCGTCGGGGATGCGCAGCGCCTCGACGTCGGCCCGGGTGCGCACGGGCGCGTCGATCACCGGCCCCACGCCCTCGACGAGCCGCACGTCGACGCCCATGCCGAGCACCGGGGTCATGATGTCGGCGAACATCACGGCGGCGTCGACGTCGTGCCTGCGCACGGGCTGCAGGGTCACTTCCGCACACAGCTCCGGAGTGCCCGCCACCTCGAAGAACGCGTGCCGCTCGCGGATCGCCCGGTACTCCGGGAGCGAACGCCCCGCCTGGCGCATGAACCACACGGGCGTGCGCTCGACCTGCTCGCGCCGGGCGGCGCGCACGAGAAGCGGCTCGCTCACGAGGCTAGAGTAGCCCTACCGTGCAGCGCGTCGGCGAGCACTCCGTCCCGAGCGGGCCGCTCGCTCCACGCTGGCTCGCCTGGTCACTCGCAACGCCCCGGGCCGGGGTGCTCGGCAGCGCGCGCCTGACGGTCGAGAACGCGGGCTCGGCAACGTGGCGCTCGCGCGGACGGGACGGCGTGCAGGTCGCCTACCACTGGCTCGATCCGCTGGGCAACCCGATCGTCTGGGACGGCATCCGCACGGCGCTTCCGCACCCGGTCGCTCCAGGCGAGACGGTCGAGCTGGAGGTGCCGGTGCTGGCGCCGCGGCCGCCCGGGCCCTACCGGCTCGCGTTCGACCTGATCGAGGAGCACCGCTTTTGGTTCGCGGAGATCGGCTGCATCCCGCTCGACGCCCCTGTGGACGTGGCCCCGCGTATCGCCGAGCGCCGGCTCGGCGTCGTCGTCCACGGCGGCTCCGACGCCGACACGGCCATAGCGCTCGCGAGCCAGGACGAGCCCATCGTCGTCGAGGACGCTGTCGCTACGGCCCACCTCGTCGCGGGCGCCCGGCCCGCGACGGACTGGGCGCGCCGGCTGCTGGACGCCCACGAGGAGGGCTGGGCCGCGGTCGGCGGGGCGATCGACACCGGCGGGAGGCCGGGCAGATTGGCGCCCTGGCAGCCCGGCGGAGGCCGCAACCCCCGCTTCGGGAGGCCGCTGTTGCTGCCGTCACTGCTCGCGGGCCTCGAGCCGAGTGAGCACGAGGGCCTGCCCGCCTACGCCGGCAACGACGCCCTCTTCGACGGACGAGCCGTGGTCAGACTTCCGCGGCGATCCGGTCGTCGACCCGCCTGAACACGAGCGCGCCGAGCGCCAGCGCAACCCCCGTCTCGACGGCGAAGTAGGCGAAGTCACCGGCCGCGGGCAGCTCCCCGAAGAACAGCGGTGCACGGATCGAGAGGATGGCCGGCGTGAGCGGGTTTGCCCAGTGGATCAGGTCGAGCAGCCAGGGGTGCGTCTGCGCCACCGGCAGGCCTTCGAGCCCGTAGAGCACCGGCGTGAGGAAGAAGAGCGGCAGCAGGAC
>DAIOGR010000240.1:0-2564 GCA_036745155.1 Gaiella sp. | reverse complement strand
AACCGCACCTTGCGAATCAGGTTGGCGTTCTCGAGCAGGCTGCGCGCCGCCGACTGCAGCGACGTGGCGAAGAACACCCAGGGGGGCAGGCCGCAGAGCAGGAACAGCCAGTAGTGGTCGACCGTGGTCGCCGGTGCCGCCTTCCAGAGCACGGAGAAGACGACGAGGTACACGAGCATGAGCAGCACGGGCAACGCGAGCGTCCACGCGAGCCCGAGGACGGAGCCCTTGTACTTCGCGCGCAGGTCGCGGCGGAAGAGGCTGCCGAACAGCTCGCGGTAGCGGTAGAGGTCGGCGTAGACACTCATCGGCGGATTGTAGGGCCGTGCCCGTCGCGCACCGTGTGAGGGCGGGCGACGGCCCGACGCACTACCCTATGCGCGTGAGTGCGGCCGTCACGATCGCCGCTCTGCCCGTCGCGTACCTCGTCCTCGCCGCGCTCTTGCGCTCGCAGCTCGGGGAGCGGCTGCTGGCGGTTCCCACCGGCGAGCGCTGGCATGACCGGCCGACCCCGCTGTTCGGCGGCGTGGGCATCTTCGCCGGCCTGCTCGCCGGCGTCCTCGTCGCCGTGCTCGCCGGCGCCGTCGAGCCGACCAGCGAGCTCGCGGGGATCGCCGCGGGCTGCGCGCTGCTGTTCGTCGCCGGACTGATCGACGACGCCCGCCGCCTCCAGCCGCTCGTGAAGCTCGCCGCACAGTTCGGAGCCGCTGCGATCGTGATCGCCGCCGGCCTGCGCGTGGAGCTCTTCTCGAACGACGTGGTGGCGGTCGTGGTGGCGGTCGTCTGGCTCGTCGGCATCACGAATGCGTTCAACCTGCTCGACAACATGGACGGCCTCGCAGCGACGCTCGCAACGATCGCCGCGGCCTACTTCGCGGTCGACGCGGCGACGGTGCACGAGAACGACCTCGTCCTCGTCCTCGCGCTCTCGCTCGGCTTCGCGTGTCTCGGCTTCCTGCCGTTCAACCTGCGGCTCGGCCGCAACGCCGAGGTGTTCATGGGGGACTCGGGCAGCCAGGTGCTCGGGTTCGCCCTCGCGAGCCTCGGGCTCGCAGCCAGCTGGACAGCCGCCGGCACGACGGTCGCAACTGTGTTGCTGCCCCTGATCGTGCTCGCCATCCCGATCCTGGACACGACGCTCGTCACGGTGGCCCGCCTGGTCGAGCGACGGCCGGTGACCCAGGGAGGCAAGGATCACACGTCACACAGGCTCGTCTACTACGGGCTCTCCGAGCGAGAGGCGGTGGCCCTGCTCGCAACCGTCGCCGTCGCGCTCGGCGGCACGGGACTCGCCTACAACGTGCTCGACAACGGCCGTGTCACCGCCGTCGGCGTGCTCGTCAGCGTCGTCCTGCTCGTCCAGTTCGGCAACTTCCTCACTGAGCTGCGAGAGCGATCCTCGGTGGACGGAGAGCGCCCCTCGCTCCTGCGGGCACTCCTCGAGCCGAGGCGGTTGACGGAGATCGTGATCGACTTCGTGCTCATGTGCGGCTCCTTCCTCGCCGCCTACGTGTTCGTCCTCGACGGCTTCGGCAGTCCGGTCGAGCGCGCGGCCTTCCTCGGCGCCCTGCCGGTCGTGCTGGGCACGCGCTACCTGTTCTTCGTGCTCGGCGGCATCTACCGGCGGGTGTGGCGCTACGCGACGACGACCGACGAGCTCGTGATCGCGGGGGCGTGCGGGTTGTCGGCGCCCGCCTCCTGGGTCATCGTCGACCTGATCAAGGGATCGACCGGGTTCCCCGTGACCGTCTACCTGCTGGACGCCGTCTTCTGCACCCTGCTCGTCGGCGGCACGCGGCTGGGCTTTCGCCTCTGGGTGGAGGACGGCGAGAGAAGAAGCCGCGGGGCCGAGATCGACCGCGTGCTGATCGTCGGCGCCGGGCGGTCCGGTCGCAGCCTCGCCCGCGAGGTGCGCGAGACACCCGGCCGGCGCGTCGTCGGCTTCGTGGACGACAACCCCGCCATCCAGGGGCGTCGGATCGCGGGCACGCGCGTGCTCGGCCCGCTGCGCGACGCGTCCAGGATCGTCGGGCAGACGTTGCCGACCGAGGTGCTGATAACGATCGTCGAGGCGCCTGACGACCGCCTCCAGGCGGTGATCGCGGCCTGCAAGGAGGCGCGGGTACCCTGCCGGCTGATGCACCGCAGGATCGAGTCGGTCTCTCTCGCCACCGGGACCTCGACCGAGTGAGCACAGCCACGGCGGGGGCGCTGCGGCACCCGTCGCTCCGGATCGTCGGGCTTCTGCTCGTGTTCGCCGCGTCGGCCGGCGTGGCCCTCTGGCAGGCCTCGAACCACGTTTCGCCGACGATCTTCACCGACGAGCTCGAGATGACGACGCTCGCGCGCTCGATCGCCGACACCGGACAGGCGACCCTACGCGGCCAGGCGAAGGGGATCGCGCCGCTCGGCGCCTATCTCAGCGCACCGCTCTGGTGGGTGGATGACGTGCCAACCGCGTATTCCCTGATCAAGGGGCTGGGCGCGATCCTGATGGCGACCGCTGTCTTCCCCGCCTACTTGCTCGCCCGACTGGCCGTGCGGCCTGCCTGGGCGCTCTTCGC
>DAIOGR010000239.1:0-4143 GCA_036745155.1 Gaiella sp. | reverse complement strand
TGCTCGGCCAGGGCGCTCGCAAGCTCCAGGCGCGTGATCGCGCCCGCCTCCACGAGCACCTGCCCGAGGGGCTGCCCCGTACGGTCGGAGACCTTGAGGGCCGCCGTCAGCTCCTCCTCGCCCACGAACCCGTGCGAGAGCAGGATGTCCGCGATCGTGGGCCGCGCCTGCATGGGGGTGACGGCTTGCTCGCTCACGCCGGCCAGGCCTCTCCGGAGAGGCGCGCGACGCCTGTGAGCCGTGGCGAGACGGCAGCAGTGCCCACGAGAGCGATATCGGAGCGAGCGTGGCAGCGCTCGTCACTCGACTCAGGGAGTGGAGGTGCCGCGGAGCGGCAAAGTAGGCTGCCCGGGTGCAGATCGACGCCCGCATCGTCCGCCTCCGTCTCGCGGAGACGTTCGTGATCGCCAGAGAGGCGCGCGACGAGGAGGACGTCGTTCAGGTCGAGCTCACCCACGAGGGGGTCACCGGCCGTGGCGAGGCCGCCCCGATCGAGCGCTACGACGAGTCGGCGGAGTCGGCGCTCGCGTTCGTCCGGGAGCACGGGCCCCTCGTCGGGGACGACCCCTTCGCGCTCGAGCAGATCGGCGCACGCCTCGCTGCGGTGCCCGGTGAGCAGGCGGCAAAGGCCGCGCTCGACGCGGCCCTCCACGATCTCCAGGGGAAGCTGCTCGGAGTACCCGTCTGGAAGCTGCTCGGCCTGCCCCGCATCGGCCCGCCCACCTCCTGGACGATCTGGCTCGGCGACCCCGACGACATGGCGCGCCGCACCGAGCGGGTGGCGGGACGCTTCAAGCGACTGAAGCTGAAGCTCGGCGGCGGCGACGGCCTGGACGTCGATCGCGTGCAGGCGGTGCGCTCCCGCACGGAGCTGCCCCTGCAGGTCGACGTGAACGAGTGGTGGACGCTCGCCGAGGCGCTCGACGCGATCCCCCGGCTGGCGGAGCTCGGCGTCCAGTACGTCGAGCAGCCGCTTCCGGCCGGCGATCCGGACGGACCCGAGCTGAAGCGGCGCTCGTCCGTGCCGATCTACGTCGACGAGGACTGCCACACGCTCGCCGACGTGGCCGCGTGCGCGGCGGTCGCCCACGGCATCAACATCAAGCTCGCCAAGTCGGGCGGCATCCGGGAGGGCGTGCGCATGGCGCACGCGGCGCGAGCGCTCGGGCTCGGCGTCATGCTCGGGTGCATGGTCGAGTCGGGGCTCGGGATCGCGGCCGCGTGCGTCGTGGCGCCGCTGTGCGACCACGTCGACCTGGACGGCAACCTTCTGATCGCCGAGGATCCGTGTCCGGGGGTGGCGTTCGTCGACGGCGTGCAGGTACCGGCCGAGGAGCCGGGTCTCGGTGTCGGCTAGGCGCGTTCTCATCCTCGCAGAGGGGTACTCGGCCGACCCGCACTACGGCAAGACGATGCGAGGGGTGCTCCGCTACCGCCGCGACGACGTGGTCGGCATCCTCGACTCGACCCGCGCCGGCGAGGCGCTGGACAGCCTGGCGATCGTCGGCGGCGTCGACGAGGCGCTCAGCTTCCGCCCGAATGTCGCGCTCGTCGGCGTCGCCACCCAGGGTGGCACGTTCCCGCCCACCTGGCGGGAGCTCCTGAAAGCGTGCCTGCGTCACGGCATCTCGATCGAGAACGGCCTGCACGAGTTCGTCACCGAGGACCCGGAGCTCGTCGAGCTGGCCTCCCGCTTCGGCGCCACGCTCACCGACCTGCGCCGGGCGCCGAAGGGCCTGAACGTGCCCACGGGAGCGAATCTCGAGCTGCCCGGGCGCACCGTGCTGACGGTCGGCTCCGATTGCGCGATCGGCAAGATGACCGTCTCGCTGGAGCTCGAGCGGGAAGCCCGCTCGCGAGGGCTCGCCGCCGTGTTCGTGCCGACCGGGCAGACGGGGATCGCGATCGCCGGCTGGGGCCTCTCGGTAGACGCGGTCGTCGCCGACTTCATCGCGGGCGCCGCCGAGCGGCTCGTCGTCGAGGCCGCCGAGCGCGGGGGAGAGCTGCTGCTCGTCGAAGGTCAGGGGGCGATCACGCACCCCGCGTACTCCGGGGTCACCCTCGGGTTGCTCCACGGGTCGGCCCCGCACGCACTCGTGCTCTGCCACCGAGCAGGCGACGTGGAGGTGGAGGGCTACCCCGGGCACCCGCTCCTGCCGCTCGCGGAGCTCGTCGACCTCTACCAGCGCGTGGGGCTGCCTGCGCGGCGCCCCGTCGTCGCCTGCGTGGCGCTCAACACGGCTCACCTGGACGAGGCTCGAGCCAGGGCCGCGATCGCCGACGCGGCGACGGAGACAGGTCTCGCGGCAGACGACCCGATCCGGTTCGGGCCCGGACGCCTACTCGACGCAGTCCTGAACGTCCGCTAACCTGTGGCCCGTCCCCGTTCGGGGGAGCCGGGACACCGCTTATGGGGAAGAACACGCGTTCGCACGCCGTCGTCGCCTTCGCACTCGCCGCGCTCGTGCTGGCGTGCGCGGGCTCCGCGTGGGCTGCCGACATCGGCGCGAACGACGACACGGGCAAGTTCGCCGAGGACGGCGGCAGCGCGTTCTTCGAGAAGATGACTGCGATCGGCCTCAAGCAGACCGTGATGACCGTGCGCTTCGTCCCGACCGAGCCGGACACAATCCAGGGCAAGGCGTTCCTCGACAAGGCCGTGCCCGAGGCGAACCGGCTGGGGCTGAAGGTTGTCTTCGCCGTGTACCCGTACCCGCCGCGGGCACTCGCGAGGACGCAGGCCGAGGTGCGCGCTTTCGCCGAGTACGTCGCAGTCGTCGCGCGCACGTTCCCGCAGGTGACGCAGTTCGTGATCGGCAACGAGCCGAACCAGCCGGCATTCTGGCGGCCGCAGCTCTCGAGGAAGGGCGTGGTGCTGTCGGCTCCCTCGTTCGGGCGCTACCTCGCCGCCGCCTACGACGCGCTGAAGGACGTCAACCCGGACATCACCGTCGTCGGCGTCGGGCTTTCACCGCGCGGGAACGACAACCCGGCGGCGCGAAGCAACCTCTCCACCTCGCCGGTGCGCTTCCTCGGCGCGCTCGGGGCGTGGTACCGCAAGACGGGGCGGACGACGCCGTTGATGGACGGGCTCGCGTTCCACCTCTATCCGCGGGCGGCGACCGATTCGCTGCTGCACCGCTACGACTGGCCAAACGCGGGGTATGCGGACCTGGGGCGCGTCAAGCAGGCCTTCTGGGATGCCTTCCACGACACCGCCCAGCCGACGACGGTCGAGGGCCTACGGCTGTACCTGAACGAGGCCGGCTGGCAGGTGGACACGACCGGGTTGGACGGGTACACCGGCGTCGAGAACGTGGCGGTGACGACCGAGAAGAAGCAGGCGGCCGTCTACGGCGAGCTCGTGCGCCGGCTCTCGTGCGATCAGGACGTCGCGGAGCTGAACTTCTTCGGCTTCTACGACGATGCGACCCGCGGCTCCGGCTTCCAGGCCGCGCTGCACCGCGTCAACGGCACCCCGCGTCCTGCCGCCGCCTCGGTGGCGGCGGCGATCAGGAAGACCCAGGCTCGTCCCTGCGCGCAGCCGTCGACGTGGATTCCCTCCACCAGGGTGATCGGGGCAGGCATGAGCACCCCCAAGCTGCAGCGCTCGGGCGCCGTGAGGACGCTCGTCGGCGCCAAGGAAGCCGCTCGGGCCGTCGTCTGCCTCGTGCCCGCGGACTCCCGCTCGAAGCGGCTCGTCGCCTCCGCGCGCTCGCTCCTCGCACGCGCCGTCGCGCCGTGCTGGCAGGGGCGGCTGACGCCTCAGTTCCGTGTGCTCGTGAAGTTGGACGTGCCCGTCGTCCTCCGCGGGCGCGTGGCAGTCGCCGCCGTCATCTCCGCACAGGCCAACCCGGCCCGCGGATCGTCGTTCGTGGGGGCGCCCACCGGGTCTTGACAACGAACATGTGTTCGGTGTACCATCGAACACATGTTCGTTCGTCTCCTTGTCGTGGCCGTGCTCGCCCTCGGGCTGTGGGCGCTCTTCGCCCGCGACTCCGGTGCGAGCGGGCCCGAGCAGTCCTACCGCGTGCGGGCGGGAGACACGCTGTGGTCGATCGCCGCCTCGCATCTCGCGGGCGACCCCCGCAAGGGCATCTGGGAGCTGCAGCAGCGCAACCACCTTGGCGGCACCACGATCAC
>DAIOGR010000238.1:1764-4187 GCA_036745155.1 Gaiella sp. | reverse complement strand
ACGAGGTCAGCACGATCGCTGTGCTCGGCCACGTGCCGCCCCTCGACGACTTCCCAGCGGAGATCCACGAGGCACCGTTCGTAGGCGTACTCGGGATGTTCGCAGGCCCGGCGGCCGAGGGCGAGCAAGCCCTAAAGCCGCTGCGTCAGCTGGGAACGCCTCTCGTCGACCTTTCGGACCGGATGAACTACGTCGACGCGCAGCAGATCTACGACTCCGACTACCCCGCCGGGCACCGCTACTACTGGAAGTCGACGAACTTGCCGGCGCTGCCGGGCGAGGCTGTCGACGTCCTCGTGGAGCACATACGGCGAGCGCCGTCCACGCACTCGACGATCGACGTCTGGCTCAACGGCGGCGCGATCGGCCGCGTCGCCGACAATGCCACCGCGTTCGCGGGCCGCGACGCCATGTACGTCGTGAACCCGGAGGCGAACTGGGAGGATCCGGCGGACGACGCCGTCAACGTCGCCTGGGCGAGAGAGGTGCTGGCTGCCCTCGACGGGCACGCGAGCGACGGCGCGTATCTCAACTTCCCCGGTTTCCTGGAGGAGGGCCAGTCGCTCGTGCGCGCGAGCATGGGCGGGAACTACGCGCGACTGGCGCTGTTGAAGAAGCGGCTCGACCCGCAGAACCTCTTCCGCCACAACGCCAACGTCGAGCCGGCAACGTAGGCGCCGCCGGCGGCCGGACGGAGAGCACCGATCGGAGCAACGGGCGGACGACCCGTCGCGCGCCCGCACGAGGCGAGGCGTCGTGGTACACCTCCCGGGTGAGGCGGATCGGGATCGTGGAGGCATCATCGATCACGGCTGCAGCCCTCCGTAGAGGCGACCCGGTTCAGCACAGACGCGCGTCGACCGCCCCGACATGATGATCCGGGCCACCCCCAGGTGGCTGGCGTCGGCGCTCAGCAGACGAGGAGCCCTTGTCGCGCTCGTCGCCCTCGTCGCCGCCGTGGTCGTGGCAACGGCGATGCGAGCTCCCGGATCGGAGCTCGACGAGGGGATTCTCGTCACCTTCCCCACGCGGGTCGCGGCCGGTGACCTCCCGTACCGCGACTTCGAGACCTTCTATGGGCCCGCATCGCCGTACCTCGTCGCGGCCGCGTTCGAGCTCGCAGGCCCCCACCTGGCGACCGAACGGGCCGTCGGGCTCCTCATCCGGGTCGTCCTCGTCCTCGTCGTCTTCCTGCTCGTCAGGCGCTTTGGGCAACTCGTCGCGTTGTGCTGCGCCGGGATCGCCCTCGTGCTCGTGGGCGGAAGCTCGGAGGCCGACGGGGGCTTCGGCTCCGTGGCGTTCCAGCTGATCGCGCTCCTGGTCGCCGCAACCGGCGCCGTCCGCCCTGCCCGGCGCCGGTGGTGGGTCGCGGCCGGTTTCGCAGCGGCCGTGGCCGGCTTGTTCCGTCCCGAGGCCGCGCTCGTCTCGCTTATCGCGATGATCCCGCTGATCTGGCCGGATGTCCGCCGCGCGGGCGCGTTCGGGCTTGGCCTCGCGGTCGGCCTGCTGCCGTACGTGCCGCTCGCCGCCGCGGCGGGCTATGACCGTATACGTGAGAACGTCGGCGATCTCCGCGCGACGGGCGCGGCCCGGCGCCTTCCCCTCCCCGCCGTCACGACCGGCGCGGGACGCGTGCTGGTGCTCGTGGTCGTGGCTCTCCTCATGCTTGCCCTGGCGTACGGCGCGAACCGAAGGCAGCACCGGCCGCACTCGCCGCTCCGGCTCTCTCTTCTCCTCGTCGGCGCGCTTCAGCTCCCCTACGGGCTGTGGCGCGCCGACGAAGGGCACCTGATCGCGGCGGCGCTGCTCCCGCTTAGCCTCTCCCCGCTAACGGCAGCCACGCTGCTCCAACCCCGGCCCCGGACTGCCGCCGTCGTCGCCGCACTCGTGATCCTCGCGACACTGGCACTGCCGAGCGAGCTCCGCGGCGACTACTCGCGGAACCTCCGGATCACGGCCGGTCTCGGCAAGCAGGGGTCGATCTCGAACGCCGGCCGAAGCTTCGTCGTGGACGACGCCGCGGCGGCGGCTGATCTCCAGGCGACGATCGAGTACCTGGCAGAGCATGCCCGAGAGGGCTCGAGGCTCTTCGTCGGGCCGCGCGACCTGCGCCGCACGAACGCGAACGACGCGATGCTCTACTACCTGCTGCCGGAGCTCGTGCCGGCGTCGTTCTACCTGGAGATGGATCCACCGTTCTCCCGGCCATCCTCGAGGCTCGCCGAGGACGTGGCGTCAGCCGACTACCTCGTTCTCTCGACGCGCTGGGATCGCTGGGAGGAGCCGAACGGCTCCTCTCGTTACGGCTCGGACAGGGCAAACCGTGTTGTCGCGTCCGCCTTCTACCGCCTCGCATCCTTCGGGACGTACTCGGTGTGGCGGCGCCGCCCCCAGCGTTCGACGGCCGCCGCCTGAGTACCGAA
>DAIOGR010000238.1:0-1664 GCA_036745155.1 Gaiella sp. | reverse complement strand
GATCGCAGCCTTACGAATCCCTGACATGGGGGTGGTAGATCACCCGTGATGGGGGTGGACGGGGGAAGGCGTCAGTACGACGCTCCAAGTGCGATGCGTGTGCGGCATTTCGTACTGTTGGCGGCTCTGGCGGCACTCCTGCTCCCGGCGGGAGCGAACGCCTCCGAGCTGATCGCGCGGGACGCGGTCGGCACGAAGCTGCAAGTCAACGCAGACGGCCAGGCCCTCCTCACGTACGTCTCCGAGGGCAAGAAATGGAACGTCCTCGCCTGGGGTGCGGTGAACGCTCTCACCCCCACCCCGGGCAAGACGCAGATCTCCTTCAAGCTCGACTACTCGGGCGGCTGGGGCACCTACCACAAGGACGTGTGGCGCACGTTCAAGAACACGTGCGGCCCGTACACCGGCCCGCAGCTGGCGTGGTTCGTGACGGCGTGCACGGCACGGGACGGCAGCCACTGGGCGGTGCAGGCCTGGCAGCGGATGCTCCCGAACTACGGCCTCGACCCGAGCCCCAAGCAGGCCGTCTGGGAGCTCCGCCTGTCTCACTGGACGGGCGAGCTGCCCCAGCTCACGGTCAACCTGAACTGGGCCTACCGCAAGTTCGACCACGTCTTCGGCTCCTTCACCTACGGCGGCGCACCCGTACACGGGTTCAAGTCCACCTCGACCGGCAACCCGCTCGACACCTGGGGCCGCAACCTCTACGTCGACACCTTCAACTCGGCCTACGGCACGGGCTGGAAGCGCGAGAACAGCTTCCTCATGCACAAGGGCACGGGCACGTTCTGCTACGGCTTCTACCCCCACGGCTCGCACCCCGCCGGGAACGGACAGAGGTATCGCGCGACGATCATCGGGCCCGGCGTGACCCCCGACGTGATGTGGCAGGGCCAGCCGCTCGGCGCCTACAACCAGGCGCTCGACCTGAAACTGCACGACGAGCAGCGGGCGCTGTACGGCCCCGACACGCTCTGCAAGCCCGTCTGACAGGCGCCTCGCAGGCACTCGCCGCCCCGTAGGATCGGCCGCGTGGTCGCGGCGGTCATCTTCGACATGGACGGTGTCATCGTGGACACCGAACAGGTGTGGGACGAGGTTCGCGAAGAGCTCGTCGCCGACTGGGACGGCCGCTCCGTCCCGGGCGCCCAGCAGGCGATGATGGGCATGAGCTCGGGCGAATGGTCGCACTACATGCACGAGGAGCTCGGGCTCTCGCCGTCTCCGGCGGAGATCAACACGGAGGTCGTACGCCGGATGCTCGACCGCTACCGGCAGGAGCTGCCCGTGATCGACGGCGCCCTCGAGGCGGTGCGGCGCCTCGCAGAGGCGTTGCCGCTGGCGGTCGCCTCCTCGTCGAACAGGCCGCTGATCGACGCGGTGCTCGCGACGGCCGGAATCACGGACTACTTCGCGACGACCGTCTCGTCGGAGGAGGTCGCCCGCGGCAAGCCGTCGCCCGACGTCTACCTGGAGGCCGCCCGGCGACTCGGAGTGCCACCCGAGCAGTGCGCGGCGATCGAGGACTCGGGCAACGGCATCCGGGCCGCCCACGCCGCCGATATGCGCGTGCTCGCCTTCCCGAACGCGCACTACCCACCTGCGGCCGAGGCACTCGCGCTCGCCGACGTCGTCCTCGCCTCGCTCGACGAGCTCACGCCGGC
>DAIOGR010000237.1:0-4195 GCA_036745155.1 Gaiella sp. | reverse complement strand
CGTCCGCGCCGAGCTCGACGAGCGCGTCGGTCAGGTGGGAGCCCATGAAGCCGTCGGCGCCCGTCACGAGCACGGTGCGTCCACCGTAGATCTCCGCGAAGTCGCGGCGGAGCTCGTCGAGCGCGCTCTGTGTCCAGGGGGTGTCGGTCGGCATGAGGCGTACGCTGTCGCGTCGGTGGACAAGCGTACCCCCAAAACCGGACTCGGCTCACTCGGGAGCGGCGCCGTCACCGCCGTGGCGCTTGCCGTGCAGACCGGCCTCGCCGCCGTCGTGGGCGTCGTGCTCGGCCGTGAGTTCGGACGCGGCGCCGTCACGGACGGGTTTTTCGCCGCCTACGGCGTCTTCGTGGTGGTCGTGCTCGCCGCCAACGCGATCCGCGTCACCGTGCTGCCGGCGTTCGCGCGCGCGCGGGCCGACGAACGGCTGGGCGGCGAGGTTGCTGCGTTCGCGCTCGCGCTCGCCTCCCTGTCCCTCCCGCTCCTCGTGGCCGGCACTCTGGCCTCCGGGCCGATCGCCGGGCTGCTCACCGGCGGGCAGGTGGGGGTGGCACGGGAGACGGCAGCCGACGCCCTTCCCTGGATGCTCCTCGCCGCGACGTTCCAGCTCTATGCCGGCCTTGCTGCGAGCGCCCTCGCCGCTCTCGACGACTACGTCACCGCTGCGGCGGGCTTCGTGCTCGGGAGCGTCGCCGGGCTCGCGCTCATCCTGCTGCGCGTGGACGCCGACGGAGTGGTCGCGCTCTCGCATGGGATGGCTCTGAACGGAGCCGTGGCCCTCGCCGTCCCGACAGCGGGCCTCGCGTTGCGCGCCCGCTCCGCCGCGATGCCGGGCAGGGCGGTGAGGCCCGCCGGAGAGCCGTACCGGGCGCGCGTGGCAACCATGGGCTCGGGCATCGCCCTGCCGCTGGCTCTGCAGGCGATCTACCTCGTGTGCGTGCCGCTCGCCGCACGTGAGGGCGACGGCGCGCTCACGAGCTTCGGCTTCGCGTACCTGATCTCGTCTGCCGTCGTCGCGGTGACTGCCTCGTCGCTCGGGCTCGTCACCGCGGTTCCGCTGACCCGGGCCGGGCTCGATGCGGCCCGTGCCGCCCGGCACGTGGTTGCCTCCGCCTGGATCGCTCTCGTGGTCATCGGCGCCGCGGCCGGCGTGTTCGCACTGGCCGGCGGCCGGATCGCGCAGGCACTGCTCGGCTCGAGCTACTCGAGCAACGTGGGTGCGGAGCTCGGACGGCTCGTCGTCGTCCTCTCCTGCTGGGCCGTCGTCTCTGTCGGAGTGTCGGTCACCTTCCCGCTCGTCTTCGTGGGAGGGCACGGTCGCGCGCTTCCGCTGATCGCCGTCGCCGCCGTCCTGCTCCAGGCCGGCGTGGCGTTCGCCGGGCAGCGCCTGTTCGGCCTCGACGGTCTCGCGCTCGCCCTCGCCGTGACCACCGGGGCGGTGCTCGTGGCCCTGCTCGTCGTGCTCGACGCCCTCGGCCCGACCGCCCGGGGCCTCGGGCTCGCCGCGCTGACCGTCGCGGCCGGCGTTACCGTGGCCTTCGTGCCGCCGGGCCTCCTGCTCCCGTCCGTCGCGGCGGCGGCCGTCGGGCTGGCTGCGTACGCCTTGCTCGTCCTGGTGGCTCGGCCCTCGGGGTTGCGCCAAGCCTGGCAGTACCTGAGGGCACTCGCGTGAGCGTCGGGATGCGGGTGACGGCGATCGTCCTCTCGTGGAACGGGCGTGAGCGGACGCTCGCCTGCCTCCGCTCTCTGGCGGGCGTCACCTACCGGCCCTTCTCGGTCGTCGTCGTCGACAACGGCTCGCAGGACGGGAGCGTCGCCGCCGTCGCCGCCGAGCACCCCGGCGTCCGGCTCGTGCCGCTGCCGGAGAACCTGGGTTTCGCCGGCGGGATGAATGCAGGCGCCCACACCGCCTTCGCCGAGGGAGCCGACGCGGTCGTCCTGCTCAACAACGACATGGAGGTCGAGCCGGGCTTCCTCGAGCCCCTGGTCGAGGCGCTGCACGCAGATCCCGCGGCGGCGGCTGCGTGTGCGCAGATCCTGTTTGCAGGCGAGCCGCCGCGCGTCTGGTATGCGGGCGCCCGCTTCGAGCGGCGGCGCGGCCATCATGGGCGCAACACCGGCTACGCCAGGCCGCCGCTCCCGCCCACGGCCCCGCCGTACGCGACGGACCGCGCGTGTGGCGGCGCCATGCTGTTCACGGTCGAGACCTACGAGCGGCTCGGCCTGTTCGACGAGGCCCTGTTCGCGTACTCCGAGGACACCGACTGGTCGCTGCGGGCCGGGCGGGCCGGGCTGCATCCGCTCGTGGTGCCGGCGAGCGTCGTCCACCACGCTGTCTCCGCCTCGTCGGGAGGGGCGTCTTCGCCGGCGACGCTCTACTACGACCTGCGCAACGCTCTCGTCGTCTCCGAGCGCTGGGCGCCGCTCGGGCTCGTCGGGACGTGGTTGCGGCGCAGCGAGGCGGTTGCGGCGCACGCCGCGCAGGCGTTGCTCTCCCGGCGCCGCCGGGACGGCCTGCGCGCCGTGCGCGACGCCTGGCGCGACTTCCGCAGCGGCCGCCTGGGCCCGCGTCCGACGTAGGATCTCCCCGTGCGCGGCTACGGCGAGCTCTACCGCACGAGCCTCGGGCTCGGGCTCGGGCACCTTCGCCGCCACGGCTACGCGCGCGAGGCGGTGATCCGTCTCGTGGTGCCGCTCGACCCGAGCCGGTACCTCGAGCTCCCGTGGGCGCTCGAGCGCCTCGATGTGCGGCCGGGAGAGAGCGTGCTCGACCTCGCCAGCCCGAAGCTGCTCGCGGTCACGCTTGCGCGCAAAGGCGCCCTGGTGACAACGGTCGACCAGCTCGAGTCGGAGATCGAGGTGTGGCGCCGGCTCGCCGAACGGGAGCCCGGCCTGCGCTTTCTCGTCGGCGACGGACGCGCCTTGCCCTTCGCGGACGCGAGCTTCGACCATGCGACGAGCATCTCGGTGCTCGAGCACGTCGCGGGCAACGGGGGAGACGTGGCGGCGCTCGCCGAGCTCGCCCGGTGCATCCGACCGGGCGGCCGGGCGGTGATCACGCTTCCGTTCGCCCCGGAAGCATGGGTCGAGCACAGGCATGCTCCCGCCTACGTCGACCACGGCGAGCGCGATGACCAGGGCCGCGCGTTCTTCCAGCGCTGGTACGACGAGGCCGCCGTGACACGGCTCGTGGACGGCGTCGCGGCGCTCGAGCTCGTCGAGTCGTCCGTCGCACGGATGCAACCGAACCTGAGTGCGGCGTACACCCGCACCTTCCCGCTGCTCGTGCCGCTCGGCCCGGTCTTCGGCGCGCTTGCGCGCGAGCGCCGTGGCCCGGGCGGCGATGTCGTCCGGATCCTCTTGCGCCGCCGTTGAGGCGGCGTCGCCCGGGCGAACCGGGTATACCGTCTGCGATGATCAGAGACGCGATCAAGCGGGCCGTGGCGGCGTCTGTCCGCACGACACCCGGCAAGCACCTGCTGCACGCCGCGACGGCGCCCGACCGCCACGCCGAGCGCTTCCCGGACGTGGGGGCCTGGCCCGACTCCGTGCACGGCTTCGAGGACCTCGACTTCCTCTTCACGAGCAGCCAGCTCGACCACGGTGTCGCCTCCCTCCGCTTCGACGAGGCGGCGCTCCTCTACCGCCTGGCGCGCGATGCAGGCCTGGCGACGATCGTCGAGATCGGACGGTTCAAGGGCGGCAGCACGCTCATCTTCGCTGCGGCGATGGCGGAGGGCTCGTCCCTCTGGTCGTACGACCTCCACGTGGCACCGCGGCCCGATCTCCGCGGTGCCGACCTCGACGCCGAGCTCCTCGACGCGCTCCGCCGCCTACGGCTGGACGACGGCGTCAACCTCGTCGTCGCCGACTCGCGGACGGTCGACCTTCCTCCCGGGCCGTACGACGTCCTCTTCGTCGACGGCGACCACTCCTACGAGGGCGCCAAGGCGGATGTCGACCGCTGGGGCCCGCACGTACGAGCAGGCGGGCACCTGCTGCTCCACGATGCTGTCGACACGGGCAGCTACGGCAACGTGTACCCGGGTGTCCAGCGCTGCGCGGCGGAGGTGGCCCGCGCCGGCTCCTTCACGCCGGCGCTGGGTGCGGGCACGATCGCGCATTTCGTCCGGAGTCCGCTCTAAGAACCCGAATCAGAATGAAGCCTTGTGCCGTCTGGACGCGCTGTGCGCGCACG
>DAIOGR010000236.1:0-4211 GCA_036745155.1 Gaiella sp. | reverse complement strand
AGCGAATGGCCGGTGTTGCCCGACGTCGGCTCCAGCAGGTGCCGGCCCGGCTGCAGCTCGCCCGACGCCTCGGCCGCCTCGATCATCGACTTCGCCACGCGGTCCTTGATCGAGCCGGTCGGGTTCATGCCCTCGAGCTTCGCGTAGATCTTCACGGACGGCTTCGGCGAGATGCGCGACAGCTCGACGAGAGGCGTCGAGCCGATCAGGTCGAGCAGCGACGAGACGACGAGAGGGCGCGACCGGGGCGGTGTCGACCCGCCTGCCATGGCGGGCAGCAGGATCACCGTCTGGCCCGCGGCGACGGAGGTGTCCAGGCCGTCGAGCGTGCGCACGTCCTCGCCGCCGAGGTACACGTTGACGAACGGAGCGATCTCACCGTCGGCGAGGATCTGGGCGCCGAGCGCCGGATACCGCGTCACGAGATCGTCGAGCACTGCCCGCACCGTCTCACCGGTCGCGTCGACCTGGCGGGCGCCGCCGACCTCGTTGCGGAGTGTGGGGGGGATGCGGACCGCGGTCACGCGTGCACCCCCGTGCCTGCACAGAACTCGACGTAGTCGACGTACTCGGTGATCGAGGGGTGGTCGCCGCAGACCGGGCATGACGGGTCCTTCTTCACCGCCACCTCGTCGAAGGTCGTGTGGAGCGCGTCGAAGAGGAGCAGCCGGCCGGTCAGCGTCTCGCCGGCCCCGAGCACCAGCTTCAGGGCCTCGCTCGCCTGCAACGACCCGACGATGCCGGGCAGCACGCCGAGCACGCCGCCCTCCGCGCAGCTCGGGGCGAGCTCGGGCGGCGGCGGGGACGGGTACAGGCAGCGGTAGCAAGGGCCTGCGTGCGGGTGGAGGACCGTCACCTGGCCCTCGAAGCGATAGATCGAGCCGTGCACGACCGGGATGTGGTGCCAGACCGACGCGTCGTTCACGAGGTAGCGCGTGGGGAAGTTGTCGGCGCCGTCGACGATCACGTCCCAGCCGTCGGCGAGGATGCGCTCGACGTTCTCGGAGGTCAGCCGCTCCTCGTAGGGAATGACGTTGACGTCCGGGTTGAGGGCCTCGATCGCGCGCTTGGCGGACAGGACCTTCGGCTCGCCGAGCGTCTTCGTCGAGTGGACGATCTGGCGCTGCAGGTTCGAGTCGTCGACGACGTCCGCATCGACGATGCCGAGCGTTCCCACGCCTGCGGCGGCCAGGTAGAGCGAGGCAGGCGAGCCGAGCCCGCCCGCGCCGATCAGGAGCACGCGTGCGTCGAGGATTCGCTGCTGGCCCTCCTCACCGACCTCGGGGATGAGGATGTGGCGCGAGTAGCGGGCGCGCTGCTCCGGTGACAGCGCGCGGGGGAGCTCGAAGTCGTAGCCGTTTCGCTTCCAGTCGGCGAATCCGCCCGCCATGGAGGAGACATGCTGGTAGCCGAGCTCCGTGAGCGACTTTGCCGCGAAGGCCGAGCGAGCGCCGCCCGCGCAATAGATCACGATCTCACGGCCCTTGTCGGGCACGATCGCCTCGACGCGCGACTCGAGGTTGCCGCGCGAGATGTGGACGGCGCCGGGGATGTGCCCTTCGTGCCACTCTTCCGGCTCGCGCACGTCGAGGAAGAGGGGGCCGCCATCGCCGAGGAGCGCGCGCGCGTCGGTGGTCGCGACCTCCGCGATCTCGGACTTCACCTGTGCGAGCAGCTCTCTGTAGCTAGCCATTACTTCCAAGAGTATAGCGTCGGGGTGGAGCGCCCGGAAGGGCGCTTACCTCTGCTGTAACGACGGCGGCGCTCTGGTGTTCCCGGCTACCGTCCCCTCATGCGAGCGATCAGCCCACGCGCCAGGGTCGTTGCCGTGGTCTCGCTGGTGGCCGCTCTCGCCGCCGGCCTCGTCGTCGGCATCACAGCTGCCTCCAGTGACCGTCCTGCGGCCGTCACCGCCACCGGCACCACACAGCGCGCAGGCGCCCCGCCGCTCTCGCTCGACCTCGGCGTGCGCACCGACCGGGAGGCGCGCGACCTGCGCCGTGCCCTCGCGCTCTACGAGAAGGACGACCGCCGCGCCGCGGCCGAGTTGTTCGACAGGCACAGCTCGCTGGAGGCGCGGGTCGGCCAGTCGTTCGCGCGCTGGCCCGACGCCACCGTCGCCCGCCTCACCCGGCTCGCAGGCCTACACCCGAAGAGCGCCCTCATCCAGCTCAATCTCGGGATCGCGCTCTTCTGGGCCGGAGAGAACGGCTCGAAGGAGGCCTGGCGCTCCGCCGCCGAGCTCGAGCCGGACACCGCCTACGCCGTCACCGCCGGCAACCTGCTCTACCCGGGCTTCGCGCGCAACCTCCCCGTCTTCGTGCCCGGCTTCGACGCCCCGCCCGCCATCCGTTCCCTCTCCCCGCCCGCCCAGCTCCGCACCCTCGAGCAGCGTGCCCGCAAGCGCGACCGGAACGGCACGCTCCTCTACGGCGTCGCTCTGCAGCGGCTCGGCCGGCAGCGCTCGGCCGAGCGCGTCTTCGCCTCACTGGCGCGTCGCAGCCCTGCCGACGCGGAAGCGCAGGTGGCGGCCGCCGTTGCCCGCTTCGACAAAGCGGATCCCGCGCGGGCCTTCTCCCAGCTCGGTCCGCTGTCGCAACGCTTCCCGCGCGCGGCCACCGTTCGCTTCCACCTCGGCCTGCTCCTGCTCTGGTCGGGAGAGGTGAAAGAGGCACGCCGCCAGCTCCGACTCGCGCGAGCAACGGAGCCCGGCTCGCCGCTCGCCCGCGAGGCGAAGCGCTACCTCGACGAGCTCACGGCGGCGGGGATCTGAAACCTTTTTTGACGCCGGGGGTGCGCTGCCGCTACCGTGCCGTTCTCACGCGACGGAAAGGGGGACGGCCCTGAGCGCAGCGGATCCCGGGAGTACGGCGCGAACCGTGGTCGATGGAGTGCTCGACACGGACGAGGCGCGTACGCTGATCGACGCCGGCCGCCTCGCCGGCAAGCTCGACGCCGAGGAGATCGCGCTCGCGCTCGACGAGCTCGACCTCGACGCCGGCCAGCTCGACGAGTTCTACTCCGCCCTCGACGAGGCACAGATCGAGGTCGTCGGTGGCGACCGCGACGTCCCTGAAGCAGGCGACAAGGAGTGGGAGGCCGAGGCCGAGATCTCGACCGACACCCTCCAGCTCTTCCTCAAGGACATCGGCAAGGTGCCCCTGCTCACGGCCGCCCAGGAGGTGGAGCTCGCCAAGCGGATCGAGGCCGGCGACCATGCCGCCAAGCAGGCCATGGTGGAGGCCAACCTCCGTCTCGTCGTCTCGATCGCGAAGCGCTACCGCAACCAGGGCCTGCCGTTCCTCGACCTGATCCAGGAAGGCACGATCGGGCTCGTCCGGGCAGCCGAGAAGTTCGACTACCGCAAGGGCTTCAAATTCTCCACCTACGCCACCTGGTGGATCCGCCAGGCGGTCGCCCGCGCGATCGCCGACAAGGGCCGGACGATCCGGATGCCCGTCCACGTCGTCGAGAAGCTGAACAAGATCCACCGCTCCGAGCGCAAGCTCCGCGCCGAGCTCGCGCGTGAGCCCATCGCCGCCGAGATCGCCAAGGACCTCGACCTCTCACTCGAGGAGGTCGAGCAGATCCGTCGCTCTGCGCAGACCCCCGTCTCTCTCGAGAAGCCCGTCGGCGACGACGACGAATCCGAGTTCGGCCACTTCCTCACCGACGAGACGGCGCCGCTGCCCGACGAGGCCGCCGAAGTGGCGCTGCGCCGCGAGGCGCTCCGCTCCATCCTCGGCTCCCTCTCGCCGCGGGAGCGGGCCGTGCTCGAGCTTCGCTACGGCCTCGACGGCCAGCAGCCCCGCACCCTCGACGAGGTCGGTCGTGCCTTCAACGTCACACGTGAGCGCATCCGCCAGATCGAGCACCAGAGTCTCAAGAAGCTCCGCGTGCTCGCAGAAGCCAGCAACGTCCGCGACGTGGCCTGACGCCACCGATCGCGGGTGGCTCCCGCCGGGCAGAGCCCGGCTCCGCCACCCGCTCGCGCCGCTGAGCGCACCGGGCTCTTCGGGTCTGTGCTGGCGCACTATCCCCTTCGGCCCGGCACGCTCAGCAACGCGTCGGAGGCGTCAGGGCCGCCCTGTCGCCGGGTGCAGGTGGCTCCCGCCGGGCAGAGCCCGGCTCCGCCACCCGCTCGCGCCGCTGAGGTCGCTCTGGTCGGGGGCCCGTGCTGACGCACTGTTCCCCCTCCCGACGCGACCTCA
>DAIOGR010000235.1:0-4238 GCA_036745155.1 Gaiella sp. | reverse complement strand
GCGAGGATGTCCTTCTTCGTCACGCGCCCGCCGGTGCCCGTGCCCGGCACTGCGACCGGGTCGACGCCGTGCTCGGACGCGATCCGCGCCACCACGGGCGAGACGAACGTGCGCCCGTTCCCGCCCGGCGCCGGCGCCGGGGCGGCGTGTGACTCCACGACGGCTGCGGCCGGAGCCGCCGGGGCGGTCTCTACGGCGGCTGCGACGGGCTCCGGCTGGTCGGGCTCCGGCGCGACAGCGGGGGTGGGCTCAGGCTCCGCTACGGCAGCGCCCGCCGGTGCGATCACGGCGAGGAGCGTGCCGACCTCCACCGTCTCGCCTTCGCCGACGAGGATCTGGGCGACGACGCCGTCACCGGGGCTCGGTATCTCGGTGTCCACCTTGTCGGTGGAGATCTCGAGCAGCGGCTCGTCCTGCGCGATCGCCTCACCCGGCTGCTTCAGCCACTTCGTGATCGTGCCCTCCGAGACGGAGACGCCCATCTGGGGCATCACGACGTCGACCTGGGTTCCTGTTGCCACTGTCGTCTCCTCGCTAATAGGCCGCGAGCTCACGGAGCCCGGCGACGACGTCGTCGACCTGGGGGATGAATGCCTTCTCGAGCGGCGGAGAGAAGGGCACGGGCGAGTCGGGTGCGGCGATCCGCTTCAACGGCGCGTCGAGGTGCTCGAAGGCCTCCTCGGCGATCGTCGCCGCAATCTCGGCTCCGAAGCCTCCGGTGCGTGTGTCCTCGTGGAGGACGAGCACCTTCGAGGTGCGGCGCACGCTCTCGAGCACGGCGGTGCGATCCCAGGGGATCAGCGTGCGCAGGTCGAGCACTTCGACGCTGACGCCCTCCTGCTCCAGCTGCCCGGCCGCCTCCGCGGCGGTGTGCACCATCGCTCCCCACGTGACCACGGTGACGTCCTCGCCCGGCCGGTGGGTGCGCGCCTCGCCGAAGGGGATCGTGTAGCGCTCGTCGGGCACCTCGCTCTTGATGCGGCGGTACAGGTGCTTGTGCTCGAAGAAGAGCACCGGGTTGGGATCGGCGATCGCGCTCACGAGCAGCCCCTTGGCGTCCTCCGGGGTGGAGGGGCAGACGATCTTCAGCCCCGGTATGTGCGCGAAGGAGCTCTCGGGGTTCTGGGAGTGGAAGGGGCCGCCGGAGAAGCCGCCGCCCGACGGGAGCCGCAGCACGATCGGGATCGGCGTGCCGGCCCGGTAGTGCTGCTTCGCGGCCACGGTGACGAGGTGATCCCAGGCACACGAGACGAAGTCGGCGAACTGCATCTCGGCCACGGGCCGCAGGCCCATCAGGGCGGCCCCGGTCGCCCCGGCCACGATGGCGGTCTCGGAGAGCGGCATGTCGAGCACGCGCCAGGGCCCGAACTCCTCCTGGAAGCCCTGCGTCACCTTGAACGCGCCGCCGTAGACGCCGACGTCCTCGCCCATCACGAACACGCGCTGGTCCTGGCGCATCTCCTGCCGGAGCCCGTCGCTGATCGCCTGGAGGTAGGTCTTCTCGGGCACAGTCGGGTCGTTACTTGTGGTGGGGCGTCTCGAGCTCTTCCGGCTCGGCGAAGACGCCGGTGAGCAGGCTGGACGGGTCGGGCAGCGGCGACGCCTCGGCCCGCTCGAGCGCCTCGTTGAGGTGCCGCTTGACGCCGGCGCTGAGATCGGCCTCCTCCTCGTCGGTGAGGGAGGCGTTGTCGCGCAGCCAGGCGCGGAAGCGCTCGATCGGGTCGCGCCGCTCCCATTCCTCGAACATCTCGCGGGGGACGTAGAAGGCGTCGTCGTGCACCGCGTGGCCCTCCATGCGGAGCGTGAGCGACTCGATCAGCGTCGGCCCTCCGCCCTCGCGCGCCTTCTCGATCGCCCGCTTCGCCTCGCGGTAGACGGCGAGCACGTCGGTGCCGTCGACCACGACGCCGTCGAAGCCGTAGCCGTGGGCGCGGTCGGCGAGGTGCTCGACCGCGTACTCGAGGTGGTGCGGGGTCGAGTAGGCCCACTGGTTGTTGTCGATCACGAACACGACGGGGAGCCGTCGCACGCCGGCGAAGTTCATGCCCTCGTGGGCGTCCCCGCGGTTGGCGGCGCCCTCGCCGCACCAGGCGATCGCGACCCGCTTCTCCTCCCGGATGCGGAAGGCGAGCCCCATGCCGACGGCGACGGGGAGCATGGCGGGCAGGTGGCTGACCATCGCGTGCAGGCCGAGGTTGGCGTCGCCGATGTGGACGTTGCCGTCTCGTCCGTGGGTGGGACCGTCCACCCGGCCCATGTACTGGGCGAAGATGCGCCACGGCTCGACGCCGTGGGTGATGTGCACGCCCATGTCGCGCTGGAGCGGGCAACCGACGTCGCCCGCGCCCATGGCCGTGGCGACGCCGACGGCGGAGGCTTCGTTGCCGCGGCCCGTGTAGAAGGAGCCGGGGATCTTGCCCTGCTTGTAGAGGATGTGGCCGCGCTCTTCGACCCCGCGCGTGAGCAGCAGGTTGCGGTAGATGCCGAGCAGGTCCTCGCGGTCGAGACCGGCGTCGTGGACTTCCTGGAGCGAGCCGACGGGCTCCGCTTCCCTCACAGCCATGAGCTCCCCTTGGAGGCGGTGGACGAGCCTCACTCTAGCGTCCGCTCCGGCGGCCGGGACAAAACGCGCCGGGCCCGGATAGAGTTGCTCGGCGTGGCCCGTCCGAAGCGCAACTGGATCCAGGAGGAGCGGCGCAACACGCTCGGCCACTGGGTCGCCCTCTGCGTGTCGTGCGGGCATACCCAGCGGTATTTCGAGGAGTCGGAGGGGGAGCTGCCGGCGGCCTGTCCGCAGTGCGGCGCCGTCCTGCGCAGCCGCTGCCCCGCCTGTGACGCCCGCTTCGCGTCCGCCTTCCAGGTCGAGTGCGAGGAGTGCGGCGAGGGGATCCGGCCGCCGCAGCTCTTCGGCGGTGCCATCCGCAAGCCCGGGAAGTAGCATCCGGCCGGCGCGGCGCTAGAACATGCTGCCGATGATCTGCGAGAAGCGGATCAGCGTGACGGTGTCGGCCTCTGTCACGTCCCGGTTGTACAGCTGGCCGAGCCAGTGGGCGAGCTCGTCGGCGCGGCGGATCTCGGGGTTGTCGTGCTCGATCTCACGAGGGGAGAGGTCGCCCAGGCGCTTCACCTCGACCTTGTCGATGACGGCGTCGAAGATCTTCTCCCGCTGCCCGTAGCGCGTGCCGACGAGGACGGTCACGATCATGCCCTTCTTGTACTTCGGCGACTTGTCGCCGAGCCGGATCGTGGCTGTCTTGCGGCCCGTTCGCAGCTGGTCGGCGACGATCGGGGAGTAGAAGTTGAGCGCGTACGTGGGCATCGCGCGACCACTATAGAGGGTCGCCGCGGGGCGCTCCACAGGGGTGCTGCGCCGCCGCCGCCCACCGGGAGCGACAGGGCCGCAAGATATGAGTCTCTCAGACTAAGATCATGGTTTCACGCTACCTCTGAACTGTGCTAGAGTCGGGCTGGCACTCTCCACTGGTGAGTGCCAGCAAGGTCCGTGAGAGATCAACGACAACTGCTCTACAGGGAGGCACGCGCATGAACCTGCAGCCCCTTGGTGACCGCCTCATCGTCGAGGTCCTCGAAGAGGAAGAGACGACCGTGAGCGGCATCGTGCTGCCCGACACCGCGAAGGAGAAGCCGCAGCGCGGCAAGGTCCTCGCGGTGGGCCCCGGCCCGCGCGACGAGGACGGGGAGTACGTCAAGATGGACATCGAGGAGGGTGACGAGATCATCTTCTCCAAGTACGGCGGCACCGAGATCAAGATCGGCGTCGACGAGGTCCTGATCCTGCGCGAGTCCGACGTCCTGGCGAAGGTCGTCGGCGACCGCGCGGCCGTTTAGGGACCGGGCCTACCCCTGTCCTGAGCCGTGAGGGCGAGGCCAGTCCTCGCCCGGCAATGAAAGACGTAGGGGCGAGGCGTGCCTCGCCCACGTGAGAGACATCGAGGAGGAAGAACACCACATGGCTCACAAAGAGCTCAAGTTCAACGAGGACGCACGCCGGGCGCTCGAGCGCGGCGTGAACATCCTCGCCGACGCCGTCAAGGTGACGCTCGGCCCCAAGGGCCGCTACGTCGTGCTGGACAAGAAGTTCGGCGCGCCGACGATCACGAACGACGGCGTCACGATCGCCCGCGAGATCGACGTCGAGGATCCGTTCGAGAACCAGGGCGCACAGCTCGTCCGCGAGGTGGCCACGGCGACGAACGACGTCGCCGGTGACGGCACCA
>DAIOGR010000234.1:2348-4243 GCA_036745155.1 Gaiella sp. | reverse complement strand
CGCTCCTTCCAGTAGTACGCGTGGTGCAGCATGTCGCGCAGGAAGCGGACGTCCTGCGCGCTGCCCCGGCGGACGACGACGGCCATCTACAACGCGAGTGCCGGCTGCTCGACGAGCGCGACGAGCGTGCGGAGGAACTCGGCCCCGTCGGCCCCGTCGATCGCCCGGTGGTCGCAGGTCAGCGTCATCTGCAGCTGCGGCGCCACGTCGAGCTCGCCGTCGACGACGATCGCAGCATCCTTGACGGCGCCGACCGCCAGGATCGCGACCTGCGGAGGGTTGAGCACGGCCACGAACTGCTCGATGCCGAACATGCCGAGGTTGGAGATCGTGAACGTGCCGCCCTGCATGTCGTCGAGCGTGAGCTTGCCGTCGCGCGCGCGGCCGACGAGGTCGGCGCGCTGCCGCGCGATCTCCTGGATCGTGCACCGGCCTGCGTCGCGGACGACGGGCACGACGAGCCCGTTCGGGGCCGCCACGGCGATGCCGACCTGGGCCGCCGGATGGCGCTGGATCGTCTCGCCGTCGAAGGTCGCGTTGATCGCGCGATGCCTCGTCAGCGCCACTCCCACGAGCCGTGTGAGGACGTCGTTGACCGTGGGCTTCACCTCGCCCTCGGCGAGCCGCGCCACGAGCTCTTCCCGCAGCGCCAGCGCCTCGGTCATGTCGACGGACACGCCGAGCTGGAACACGGGTGCCCCCCACGCCTCCGTGAGCCGGCGCGCAATCGTCTTCCGCACCGACGTCAGCTGCACTATCTCGACCTCGGCGGACGGAAGCGGGGCGAGCGCCGTGGGAGCGGTCGTCGTGCCGGCACCACCCTTCTCGACGTCCTCGGCGACGATGCGGCCGTCCGGCCCGGTCCCCACGAGCGCGGCCAGGTCGACGCCCCGCTCGCGGGCGATCCGCCGGGCCAGCGGCGAGGCCTTGACACGAGCGCCCGCGCGGGCCGCGGCGGCGGGAGCGGCGACCTGCGGCTCGGCGCTGCTGTCCGTCGGCGCCACGGGCGCCAGGGGCGCCGGGGGCGTACCGGGCGGGACACGCTTCGCCTCCACTGCCGCAGGGGCATCCCCGGCGGCCGTCTCGTCGCCGTCGGTGTCGATCATCGCGATCGTGGCACCGACCTCGACCTCACCCTCGGGCACCACGATCTTCACGAGCACGCCGTCGGCCTCCGCCTCGACCTCCTGCGTCACCTTGTCGGTGTCCAGCTCGTAGAGCGGCTCGCGCTTCTTGACGGCGTCGCCCTCGCGCTTCAGCCAGCGGACGATCGTGCCGGACTCCATGCCCTGCCCGAGCCGCGGCAGCTTGACCTCGGTCGCCACTAGCGGTCTCTCCCCGACGTCGCCACGAACGCCATTATGCTGACGGCCGATGAAGCTCGTCGATCAGTGGAGCACGCTCGAGGAGAACCTGCCCGCAGGCTGGCAGGACGTCCGGCTGACCCTGACGACCGAGCAGCCAGGCGATCTGCCTCGCGCGGCGCAGGTGCTCAGCCCCATGAACGTCGGCAAGGTGGAGCAGGAGCTCGTCTTCCACGTGCGTCGCGCCGGCGGCGCCCAGGGGCCGGACGCCGCCCGGCGTCTCTTTGCGCGCCTCGACGAGTCGCGTGTGTGGTGCCTGCTGGGCGAGCCCGAGGTTCGCGCCCTCGCCGCCACGGGCGACGCCGGGCCAGAGCCCGCTGTGCCGGTAGCCGAGTCGTGGGACGCGGCGCTCGCACCGCTCCCGCAGGACTTCACCGACCTGCTCTGCGAGCTCGAGGTCACCTCGAGCGACCACCTGAACCGCGCGGCACTGCTCTGCGCGCCGATCAACCCGACGCGCGACCCGTCCCGCCTCGCCTTCGTGTTCCGCTGCGCCGGCCGGTCGGGCTACGGCGTGTCACCCGGAATGGC
>DAIOGR010000234.1:0-2248 GCA_036745155.1 Gaiella sp. | reverse complement strand
AGCGTCCGGTCGGGCGCCTGGAAGGCGAGGTGGATCGCCACCGACTTCTTCCCCTCCCCCACCTGCTCGCCGCGGTAGACGTCGAACACACGGGCACGGCGCACCTCGGGAGCGCCCGACTCCAGCACGACGTCCACGAGCGCCGCAGCCTCCACCTCCTCGTCCACGACGACGGCGACGTCCTGGTTCAGCGCCGGGAACGTGATCACGTCGTCGTACAGGATCCGGTCCGGCACGGGCGCCGTCAGTGTCGCCAGGTCGAGCTCGAACACCCCCCAGGCCCCCTCGAGCAGAGCCGGGTGGAGCTCGCCGAGCCAGCCCGCGTCTGTCTCTGCCGCCTTGCCGGGGTGCAGGAACGGACGCAGCGTGCGCCGCACCCGCAGGTCGAGGTGAAGGGCGTCGTGCAGGACCTCGACGGCCGCCTTGGCCGCGAAGAAGCCACCCTCGACGATGCCGGCGACCCGCCAGGGCTCGTCCGGCAGCCGCCCGCCCGTGGGCAAGTACACGCGCGCCAGCTCGAACAGTGCGATCGGCGTGTTGCCTGCATCCACGTTGACGCGGGCCGCCGCGACGAGGCCGTCGAGCAGCGTGGTGCGCAGCACGGCCTGGTCGCCGCTCATCGGATCCGGCAGCCGCAGGGCATTCGGGTCGGGATCGCGGGCGACGAGGCTCCAGGTATACGCCTCCGAGAAGCCGGCTCCGGCAAGCACGTCCTCCACCAGCCTGCGCAAGCGCTGATCCCGGCTGAGGTGGCCCGAGACGTGACGGCGGAGCGGCATCGTCCTCGGTACCCGGTCGAGGACGACGCGCGCGACCTCCTCGACCACGTCGATCTCGCGCTCGACGTCGCGGGAGCGCCACGTCGGAACCGTCACGTCCCACTCGTCGCTCACCTCGAAGCCGAGGCGCTCGAGAATCGCCCGCTGCTCCTCCGGCGCCACCTCGATGCCCACGACGCGATCGGTGCGCTCGGGTCGCAGGCGGACGACGGGCCGCTCCGGCAGGCCGGCGTGCACATCGACGCTGCCGGTCAGCTCCCCGCCGGCGAGGTCGACGAGCAGCCTGCTCGCGAGCACCGCCGCGGGCTCGGCGAGATGCGGGTCGACGCCCTTCTCCCAGCGATTGGAGCCTTCCGTGCGAAGTGCGAGACGCTCCGACGTCCGCATGATCCCGAGCGGCTCGAAGTTCGCCGCCTCGAGCAACACCTCCGTCGTGTCGTCGCCCACCTCGCTGTCGAGGCCGCCCATGATCGCCGCGAGGGCAACCGGGCGCTCGCCGTCGGTGATCAGCAGGTCGCGCTCGTCGAGCTTCCGCAGCGTGCCGTCGAGGGTCGACAGCTGCTCGCCCGCCCGCGCCCGGCGCACGACGATGCGGCCGCCCGCGAGCTTCGCCCGGTCGAACGCGTGCAGCGGGCTGCCGTGGACGTGCATCACGTAGTTCGTCACGTCGACGACGTTGGAGATGGAGCGCATGCCCGCCGCGTGCAGGCGCGCACGCATCCACACGGGCGACGGGCCGACCGTGACGCCCTTGAAGACACGCGCGAGATACCGCGGACAGCCTCCCGCGTCGTCGACGGTCACGTCGACCCACTCGGGATGCTGGATCTGCGGGTCGGCGACCTCGACGGGGAGCAGCTCGCCGTCGCACAGCGTGGCGATCTCGCGGGCGAGGCCGACCAGGGAGAGCAGGTCGACACGGTTCATCGTCGGGGTCACGTCCAGCACCTGCTCGCGCACCGGCAGGACGTCGACGAGCGGCGTGCCGGGCTCGATCCCGTCCGGCAGCACCATGATCCCGTCGTGGTCGGTACCGAGGCCGACCTCGTCCTCGGCAAGGATCATCCCGCGCGACACCTCGCCGCGCAGCGGACGCTCGTCGAGCGGGCCCGGGAACCCGGGCAGCAGAACGCCGGGCAGGCCCACCGCCACCGTCGCGCCGGCACCGAAGTTCCAGGCGCCGCAGACGATCTGGCGCGGCTCCGCCTCGCCCACGTCGACCTGGCAGAGCTGGAGCTTGTCGGCATTCGGGTGTTTCACCGCCTCGACGACCTTGCCCACGCGCAGGAACGAGAGGTTGTCGCCGGTGTCGGGGACGCCGACGTCGATGACGCGGTCGACCTCGAGGGAGGAGATCGCGAGGCGGCGTGCGATGTCCTCGGCAGAGGCGTCGACGCGAACGTACTCGCGCAGCCAGGAGAGGGGGGCGCGCATCAGAACTGCCTCGAGAAGCGGAGGTCGTTGCGCCA
>DAIOGR010000233.1:0-4251 GCA_036745155.1 Gaiella sp. | reverse complement strand
GCGCTGGTCGCGATGCTCGGCGGAGGGTCGGGCCGGCACCTCCACGCGCTCGCGCACAACCGCGACCCGCGTCCCGTCCAGCGCGGCCGGCGTCGCCGCTCGATCGGGGCGCAGCGGGCGCTCGGGCGGAAATCGCGCTCGCATGGGGACATCGACGCGTCGCTCGTCGGTCTCGTCGACCGGGTCACGCGCCGCCTGCGCGCGGCCCACCGGGTCGGGCGCACCGTCGTGCTGCGGCTGCGGTTCGGCGACTTCACCCGCGCGACCCGCTCGACCACGCTCCCGCACCCGACGGCGGAGACGCACGCGATCCTCCTGGCCGCCCGCGCCCTCCTCACCTCTGCGTGGCCGGAGATCGACCGGCAGGGACTGACCCTCGTCGGCATCTCCGTCACCAACATCGAGGACGACCGCGCCGTCCAGCTCGCCCTGCCCCTCGACGGCTACGCGGATGGTGCGCTCGACGCCGCAGTCGACGGCATTCGCGGCCGCTTCGGGCACGCAGCCATCACGCGGGGCGTCCTCCTCGGCCGCGATCCGGGGCTCACCGTGCCGCTGCTGCCGGACTGAGCGGGAGGAGCCGTCGCCGGCGGGGAACCTGGATCGAGGGATGGACGGATGCGCGGCCTCCGCGTAGCGTTCCTGGCCATGCCGCCGCGTGACGTCGAGCCGCTCCTCGGCACGAGCGACTTCCGCGTCGTCGTCGGCAGGCGCGAGGTCGGCGTCGCCCACGTCACGCGGCTGAGCTCGCAGACGCAGGTGGAGCCGGAAGGGCGGCGCCACACCTTCGAGACGGTCGTGCTACGCCGTGCGCTGTCCCGCTCCACCGACCTCTACGACTGGCGGCGGCGCGTCGCCGAGGGCCGAGACGACCGCCGTGACGTCACGATCGAGCTGCTCGACGGCCCGGGCGGCTCCGCGGTCAACGCGTGGCGGCTGGTGCGCGCGTGGCCGGTGCGGTGGTCGGGCCCGGAGCTCGACGCGCTCAGGAGCGACGTCGCCTGCGAGGAGCTCGAGCTCGCCTTCGACGACCTCGTCTGGCTGCCGGCCCGGCCGCCGAGAAAGACGTCCCGCCGATCCCGTTCCCTCCCCGAAGGAGCCTGAGATGGCCGTCCTCCGCAACGACCCGTACGCGCAGTTCAACTTCCTCGTCGACCTCGGTACCGGCGATACCGAAGGGCCGCAGGCGGGGTTCCAGGAGTGCAGCCCGATCGGCATGAGCCTCGACGTGATCGAGTACCGCAACGGGAACGACCGCTCCAACCAGGTCCGCAAGCTGACGGGGCTCGCCCGTGCCGGCGACGTGACGCTGCGCCGCGGCATCATCGGCTCGCTCGACCTCTACCAGTGGATCGACGAGCTGCGGAACGGCAACCAGAGCGCCACCCGGACGGTGACGATCCACCTGCAGAGCGAAGACCACGCACAGGTCGTGCAGACCTGGAAGCTGCTGCGAGCCCGGATCGTCAAGCACGTGAGCGGCCCGCTGAACGCCAAGGGCAGCGACGTCGCCATGGAGGAGCTGACGCTCGCCTACGAGCGGCTCGAGCTCGCCTGACGTCAGGAGACGAACAGCGGCGTCATCCGCGCGCGCTCGACGAGCCGCTCGATCTCGTCGTCACCCGGAGGGTCGGCGAATCGCTCTGCCGCCTCGAGCACCACGGGAAGCAGCGACCGGTCGCCGACCGTGTTGAGGAACAGGTTGGGGCGCCCGAGCACGAACCGGACGGCGAGGTCGATGTCCTCCGGCGCCGTCAACGGGTCGTACCAGGTGCTCCCGGTCGGCTCGACGGCGCCCCACGGGCCCCGGGTAATCGCCTTGATCGTCTGCACGGCCACCTCCCGCTCGGCGCAGACGCGGACGAGGTCGGCGAAGTCCGGGCCGTAGACCGGGTCGCGCAGCAGGGTCGGGTTGCACGGTGCGAGCACCGAGTCGAACGGGAAGCGCTCGAGCGACTGCAGGTGCTGGTAGGCGACGGTCAGCCCGTGCCCGGTCACCCCGATGAAGCGGACGAGCCCCTCGTCCCGGGCCTCGATCGCCGCCTCGAGCGCGCCTCCCGGCCCGAGCGCCTGCCCCCACTCGCCGGGGTGGACGAGGTTGTGGAGCTGGATCAGGTCGACGCCGGTGACCCCCATCCGCTCGAGCGAGCGGTGGATCGACTCCCGTGCGCCGGCCGCGGTGCGCTCGCCGGTCTTCGTCGCGAGGAAGAAGCTGTCGCGGTGCTCGGCGAGCCAGGGGCGAAGCTGGTCCTCGGAGTCGCCGTAGCTCGCAGCAGTGTCGATGTGGTTGATCCCGTGCTCGAGCAGGAGCGCGAGGGTCGCCTCCGACTCGGCCGGCGTCGCACCGGCGAGGGCGACGGCGCCGAACACGACCCGCGAGCTCGCATGCCCGGTGCGTCCGAAGGGAGCGCGCACGATCGCCATGGGTCGAGCATACGCCCGCCGTCGCCGGCTGCGTGAAGGGATCACGTCACACGGTCGAGCGCTTGACATGAGAATAAGTGTTCTCGTAGACTGAGAACGACCATTCTCACCAGGAGCCGCCCGTGACCGAGAGCCGTCCGCCCCTCCCGCCCTTCGACGCCGCGAGTGCGCTCGTGAAGGTGCGCGCCGCCGAGGCCGCCTGGAACACCCGCGACCCCGACCGGGTCGCGGCCGCGTACACCCTCGACTCCGTGTGGCGGAACCGCGACGAGTTCTTCGTCGGCCGCGACGAGATCCGGGACTTCCTCGCGCGCAAGTGGGAGCAGGAGCTCGACTACGCCCTCCGCAAGGACCTGTGGACGTTCGCACCAGATCGCATCGCAGTGCGCTTCCAGTACGAGTGGCACGACCAGGCCGGGAGCTGGTTCCGCTCCTACGGCAACGAGCTGTGGGAGTTCGACGAGAGCGGGCTCATGCGGCGCCGCGAGGCGAGCATCAACGACGTCCCCATCGCCGAGTCGGAGCGCCGCATCCTCGGCCCGCGCGCCGAGGGCGACGACAGCGGGATCCCGCTCCGATGAGCCTCTACGTCGAGCAGCTGTGGCGGTATCCGGTGAAGAGCCTGGGCGGCGAGCGCCTGCCGAGCGCGGACCTCACCCTGACCGGGATCCCCGGTGACCGTATCGTCCACGTCCGCGGGCCGGAGGGAGTCCGCACGTCGCGCCGGCAGCACCGGCTGCTCGGGCTCCGCGGCACGCTCGGGGCAGACGGCATGGCGCTGATCGACGGTCTGCCGTGGGACGCGCCCGAGGCGCTCGAGCGGGTCCGGGCCGCCGCCGGAGCCGACGCCGAGCTCGTCGCCTACAACGGCATCGCGCGCTTCGACGTCCTGCCGCTGCTCGTCGCCACAGACGGCGCGGTCGCCGCGTTCGGCCGCGACGTGCGCCGGCTCCGGCCGAACATCGTGATCGGCGGGGTCGACGGCCTCGCCGAACGGGGCTGGCCGGAAGCGGAGCTCCACATCGGCGATGCCGTGATCCGCCTCGACTCCCTGCGCGCCCGGTGCCCGATGACGACGGTCGATCCCGACACGCTCGAGCGCGACCCGGGGGTCCTGAAGGACATCGGCCGGCGCTTCGGCGGGCGAATCGCCCTCAACGCGGAGGTCGCCGTGGCGGGGCAGATCCATGTGGGTGACGCCGTCGAGCTCATACGCACTGATCGACGGGACGAGGCAGCATGAACGACGTCCACCCCACCGGTCTCGGGCACTCCCGGCCATGAGCCCCGCGACGACGCTCGACGACGCGGGCGCCCGCAGCGCTGTGCTCCGGGCCGCGGACACGGTCTTCTACGCGAACGGTGTGGCAGGGACGGGCATGGCGGAGATCCGCGACGCCTCCGGGGTGTCGCTGCGGCGCCTGTACGGCCTCTACCCGTCGAAGCGCGAGCTCGTGGCCGCGTGGCTGACGGCCCGGCACACGACCTGGATGACCTGGTTCACCGGGACGGTGGAGCGTCGGCGCGCCGCAGGCGCGTCACCCGTGGACGCGATGTTCGACGCGCTGGCGGAGTGGGCGTCGTCACCCGGATACCGCGGGTGCGCCTTCCTCAACACGGCTGCCGAGGTGGACGAGATAGACGGGACGCACCGGCGGATCATCGCCGACCACAAGCGGAGCCTGATCACGTACCTCGCCACGCTCGTGGCCGGGGCAGGCCAGGGTGACCCCGAGAGGCTCGCGCGCGAGCTCGCCGTCCTCGTCGACGGGGCGATCGTGCAGGCCGCCGTGCTCTCCTCCCTCGACCCGATCGATGCGGCCCGCA
>DAIOGR010000232.1:0-4285 GCA_036745155.1 Gaiella sp. | reverse complement strand
CTCTTCGACGTCGATTTCACGCTGTCGCGGCCCGGGCCCGAGCTCGGGCCCGACGCCTACCGGGCCGTCGGCCTCGAGCACGGGCTCGACCTCGACCCCGCCGCCTACGACAGTGCCCGGCTGGTCGCGCTGGACGACCTCCAGCGCCACCCCGAGCTCGTCCACGACGAGGAGATCTGGATCGCGTTCACCGAGGACATCGTCCGCGGCATGGGCGGCGATGCCGAGGGATCCCGGTCGTGCGCCGTCGACATGGTGCGGCGATGGGAGGATCACGAGAACTTCGCGCTCTACGACGACGCGCTGCCCGTGCTGGCCGAGCTCCGCCGTCACGACCTCGCGCTTGGGCTGATCTCGAACGGCCAGCGCGACCTGGAGGAGTTCGCCGTCCACCACGCCCTCGACGTGGACGTCGCGCTCGGCTCCAAGGCGCACGGCCGCTCCAAGCCGCACCCGTCGATCTTCGAGACGGCGCTCGCCGCGCTCGGCGTCGAGCCCGCGCAGGCTGCGATGGTGGGGGACTCCTACGAGGACGACATCGCCGGTGCGCGCGCTCTCGGCATGCGTGCCATCCTGGTCGACCGCGACGGGCTGCATCCCCACGAGCCCGACAGGATTCCCGGCCTGGCCGCCCTGCCGGCTGCACTCGGCCTCTTGCCTAAGGCCTGAGCGCGGCCCGCCACGCCTCCGAGTGGGCCCCGAGTGGTGGGTCGTCGCCGTCGGAAGGCGGCACCCCGAGATCCGCCGCCGCCTCCGCCCGGGTCGCGACCGGCCCAACGCAGACGTCGGCGCCGTCGAACAGCTCGAGCCACCCGCTCAGAGGTCGAAGGGCCAGCACCTCGGCGAGCTCGGCAGCGAGCTTCTCCTGATCCTCGTCGTACTGCCGGGCCGCGAGCTCTGGACGTCCGGCGATCTCGCACAGCCGCCCGAAGAACTTCGGCTCGAGCGCGGCGACCGACAGGTAACGGCCGTCAGCCGTCCCGTAGACCCGGTAGCAGGCGAGGCCGCCCGTCAGCATCCGCGGTACCGGGTCGCCGCCGAGCCGGTGCTCGACCAGGTCGTGGGCGCGGTGCGTCATCGACACCTCGACATGCCCGCCCAACCCCGTGCGAGCGCGCCGCAGCAGCGCCGCCAGCACCTCCGTGACGGCAGCGAGCGCCCCCGCCGCCAGATCGGCAACCTGCAGCGGGGGATTCGCCGGCGCCGTGTCCTCCAGCACCCCCGCCCAGCCGAGGTAGTTGAGGTCGTGGCCCGCGCGCGCGGAGTGGCGGCCTGTCGAGCCGAACCCGGTGATCGAGCAGTACACGACCGTTTCGGGCACGTCGCTCGCGCCGATCCCGAGGCGGGCGGCGACGCCCGGCCGGAAGCCCTCCAGCACGACGTCCGCACGCGCACAGAGCGCTCTCGCAAACGCAGCGTCAGCCTTCAGGTCGCAGACGACCGACTCCTTCCCTCGTCGCAGCGCCCGATCCCAGGCCGGCGCGGCCTGCCGCAGCGGATCGCCCTCGGGGGCCTCCACGCGCACCACCCGGGCGCCGAGCCGCCGCAGCTCGCGCCCGGCATACGCTCCGGGCAGGTACCGGGCCAGCTCGACGACCAGCATGCCTGCAAGCGGTTGCGCCGAATCGTCCACCGCCCCTATTCTGAGCCAACCTTGACTGATCGTTCAATCGCCCTGCGGGAGAGCGGCGCCGAGAAGCGCCGCCTGATCCTCGCCGCCGCCGTGCGCGTGTTCGCACGCGACGGCTACCACACCTCCCGGGTCGGTGACATCGCCGAGGAGGCCGGCATCGCGCACGGCCTCCTCTACCACTACTTCCCTTCCAAGGAAGAGGTGCTCGCGACCGTCTTCCGGGAGAACTGGGGCGAGCTGCTCGAGGCGTTCCGTCGCGTGGAGGAGTCGGACGAGCCGGCCGACGAGCAACTGAGAGGGATCGCCAAGATCCTGCTGCGATCGTGGCGCAACGACCCCGACCTCGTCACCGTCATGGTGCGCGAGGTCGCGCGCAGCCCGCATCTCCAGGGGCAGGTGAACGAGATTCGCGAAGGGTTCCTGACGATCCAGCGGGTGATCGAGCGTGGCCAGGCCAGCGGCGTGTTCCGCGCCGAGCTCGACCCGCTCTTCGCGAGCTGGATCTTCTACGGCGGCCTGGAAGAGATCCTCACGGGCTGGGTGCTCGGCCAGCTCCCCGACGGTGACGAGGAGGTCGCTCGTGCAGAGCGGACGATCGTCGACGTCGTCTGCGGCGGGCTCACCCGCCGTGGCGCCGTCAACGCCTGAGCAGCCCGGGGTTGCCCGCACGATCGTCACGCTGGGCGTGGGGGCCTTCGGCCTCGCCTGGTCGCTGACGACGACCGCGGCGTACCTGCCGCCCGTGCTCGGGCAGTACACGAGCTCGACCACCCTGATCGCGCTGGTGCTGGCGGCCGAGGGCGCCTTCGCCCTCACGCTGCCGCTCGTGATCGGCCCCTGGAGCGACACGTTCCACACGCCGCTGGGCCGGCGCCGGCCGTTCATGCTCGTCGCAGTGGGGCCGATCGGCTTCTGCCTCGCGCTGATGGCGTTCATGCCCAGCCTGTGGACGACGGCGCTGCTCGTGTTCGCCTTCTTCTTCGCGTACTACGTCTACGAGCCGCCCTATCGGGGGCTCTACCCCGACCTCCTGCCCGACCGCGTGTTCGGCCGCGCCCAGGGCATCCAGCATCTCTTCCGCGGCGTCGCGCTCGGGGGCGCGCTGATCGGAGGCGGCGTCCTCTTCCACCTCTGGCGGCCCAGCCCGTTCCTCCTCGCCGCGGTCGTCGTCACGGTGGCGTGCCTCGTGCCGGTGCTCTTCGTGCGCGAGGACGGTGGTCACGGGCGGGTGTTCGAGGGTGTCGGCACGTACGTTCGGCATTCGTGGCGCGTGCTGAAGGCAAACCCCGACGTCGGCAAGTTCCTGCTCGCGAACGCGGCGTGGGAGGGGACGTTCGCAGGTGCGCGCACGTTCGTCGTCCTCTACATCACGGTCGGTCTCCGCGAGCCGCTCTCCACCTCCACCGCCGTGCTGACCGCCGTCGCAGGCGGCTACGTGGTAGCGGCGATCGTGTCCGGGCCGGTCGGCGACCGGTTCGGTCTCGCCCGCGTGATCACAGCGTGCTCCGTCGTCTACGGGGTGGGTCTGCTCGCCGGCGGGCTCGCGCGTACCTGGCACGACTGGTACCTGCCGGTCGTCTTCGTGGTGGCGCTGTTCGCCGGATCGGTGATGACGCTCGCCTGGGGCCTGCTCTTCAAGCTGATGCCCGCCGGCGACCGCGGCGCCATCTCGGGGCTCGCCACCACCACGAAGGGGATCGGGCTGATCATCGGGCCGCTGCTCGCGGGGGCGCTGATCGACATCCTCCGGCCGCGGCTCGCCGCGACCGAGGGCTACCAGGTGCTGTGGCCGGTGCTGGGGCTCCCGATCCTGCTCGTGATCCCCCTCGTCGCCTCGCTGATCAGGGCCGAGACCACGGTCGACCGCGTCGCCGGGGCGGAGCTCACGCCGTGAGCTCGTGGCGCAGCCGCTCGAGCGCACGCTCCCGGTGGGCGTCCTGGAGCGCGATCGTGCGCTCCGCGTCACCGGCCGCCACCGCGGCGAGGATGGCGCGGTGGGCGTGGTCGGCCTGGTCGCCCTCGCCGTCGAGGGCGTAGTAGAGGGCGCGGTAGGCCTCGGTCGAGTCCCACAGCAGGTCGATCAGGCGAGAGAGCGGTGCACTGTCCGCCAGGCTGTGGAGGCGGTCGTGGAAGCGCCGGTTGGCCGCGAGCTGACCTGCCACGTCGCCCTGTCGGGCCGCGAGGGCGCAGGCATCCGCCTCCGCCTCGAGCGCCGCCAGATCGGCTGCGGTGGCGCGCCGCACGCCTCGTCGTAGAGCGTCCGTCTCGAGCAGGCGCCGTAGCCGGTAGGTCTCCTCGAGCCCGGCCAGATCGAGCTCCGTGACCGCATAGCCGCGCCTCGGCCGGTAGGTGACGAGCCCCTCGCCGGCCAGCGCCCCCAGCGCTTCGCGCACCGGGATCAGGCTGACGCCGACGCGAGACGCCCACTCCTCCTGGTTGACGCGTTGCCCCGGCCGCAGCTCGCCGTCGAGGATGGCCGCGCGGAGGGCGGCGGCCGCGCGGTCCTGCGCGGTAGGGGCACGCGACGGCGCCGGAGCCACGGTCACGCGGTTACCTGAACGCCGGCGTGCCCGTGAGCGCCGCACCCACGACCAGGGTGTGCACCTCGTGTGTGCCCTCGTAGGTGAGCACGCTCTCGAGGTTGTTCATGTG
>DAIOGR010000231.1:0-4304 GCA_036745155.1 Gaiella sp. | reverse complement strand
TCGTACCTGTACCTGACGCGGGTCATGGACTACTTCGACCCGTTCGCGGACGAGGAGGCCGCCGTCGCACGCCTGCGCGACGTGACGACCCGCTTCCTCGTCGTCTCGTTCGACACCGACTGGCGCTTCCCGACGGCGCACTCGGCCGAGATCGCGCGGGTGCTCGAGCGCGCCGCCTGTGACGTGCGACGCGAGGAAGTGGCCTCGCCGTGGGGCCACGACTCTTTCCTGCTCGCAGTGCCGCGCTACCACGAGCTCGTGGCCGCGTTCCTCGAGCCTGCTCGCACGCGAGTGCCTGCGTAGAGACGCCCCGTCGGTCAGGCGAGGGCGGCCGCACGCAGCGGCGAGTCGGCAGCAGGGAGATCGCGCCCGTCGAGCATCTGCACGACGCGATCTGCGCGGAGCGCGAGCTCGGGGGCGTGGGTGACGAGCACGAGCGTCGCGCCCCGCTCGCGGCTGACCGACTCGAGCAGCTCCATCACGTGCAGGCCGGAGGCCGAGTCGAGGCTGCCCGTGGGCTCGTCCGCGAGGAGCACCTCCGGCTCGTTGGCGAGCGCTCGCGCGATCGCGACGCGCTGGCGCTCGCCGCCCGAGAGCTCGGCCGGGCGGTTGCCGGCCCGCTCCCCCATTGCCACGAGCTCGAGCAACCGGCGCGCCCGCCGCTCTCGCTCGCCGGCGCGCACGCCTGTCTCGAACATCGGCACCTGCACGTTTTCCAGCGCGGTCAGGGTCGGAAGAAGGTTGTGGAGCTGGAAGACGATGCCGACGTGCCGGGCGCGGTAGTGGCTGAGGTCGCGCTCGTGGGCGAGATCGTGCCCGGCCACCCGGATCGTGCCGCTGTCGGGCCGGTCGAGCGCTGCGATGAGGTGGAGCAGAGTCGACTTGCCGCAGCCCGAGGGGCCGACGAGCGCCACGTACTCGTTCCCGGCGACGTGCAGGTTCATGCCGGCGAGAGCCTGGATCCTGCCCTCCTCGTACGCCTTGTGGACGTCGTTGACGTCGATGCCTGCGGTCTCATTCATGGCGCAGCGCCTCCATGGGCGAGAGCCGGACGGCTCGCAACGCCGGGTAGAGAGCGCCGCCGACCCCGACGATCACTCCCACGGCGAGCCCGCGGACGAAGAGTGAGGCCGTGTACTGCGGCTCCAGGAAGGACTCGATCGCTGGTACCAGCAGGATCGCGCGCGTCACGAGCACACCGGCTGCGGTTCCGAGCACGGCCGCGAGGGCGCAGAGGAAGAGCGACTCGCCGACGATCATCCGCACGATCCGGGATCCGCGCCAGCCGACCGAGCGCAGGATCCCGATCTCCCGCGTGCGCTCGAACACCGACATGATCATCGTGTTCATGACGCCGATCGCACCGATCACGACGGCGAGCACCGAGATGGCGAGGTTCGCGGCGTCGATCGCCTGGATGCCCTGGTCGACCTTGCCGTACTCGTCGACCGACGACACGGTCGTCAGCCCGGCGTGCTCGGACTCGATCGCCTGCGCCACCGCCCGCGGGTCGGAGCCTGCGGCAGCCTTGACGAAGAGCGCGGTGACGAGCCCCGGCTTGCGGGCGACAGCCTGGACGGTCGCGAGCGGCGCGTAGGCTCCAGCGTCGAAGAACGGATTGTCCCCGCGGTAGACGCCGACGACGGTGAACGAGCGCCCGTGGATCAGCACGCGGCTGCCGCTGCGGGCACCGAGGTCCCGGGCCGCTTTGGCCCCGAGCAGCGCCTCCGCAGGGTGCCCCGGTTGGAGCAGCCGGCCCTGTTCGAGCCTGGGCGGCGCGAGCGCGAGCTGCTGCGGCTCGATGCCGAGCAGCGCGAAGTAGGGGTTGCTGCCCACCTTGCTGACGTCCATGAGCACGCCGATCGCCCGTTCCACATCGGCCCGGCGCTCCACCGCCGCCCGGTCGCGCGCGGACAGCGCGCTGAACGTGAGGTCGGCTGAGCCCTTCTGAGCGACGACGAAGTCGGCACCTGCCGTCTTCAGCATCGAGCCGGCCGTCTGCCGCAGCCCGGCCGCAACGGAGCCGAGCGCTACCACGGTGGTGATGCCGACGGCGATTCCGAGCACCGTCAGCACCGTCCGCACCCGTTGGCGCGCGAGATTCCGGACCACGAATGCCAGGAACGACATCCTGCCCCGATCGTGCCTCGGGCTCGCCCGCCCGGCATCGGCGCACCCGCTGATGCGCCTGCGGTCGAGTACGGGGCCTGCCTGCACGAGAGCCGCGACGGCCGGGAGGCGACATCTCTACGCTTGACGGATGGAGTTCCGGCGTGTCGACAACCTGCCGCCGTACGTCTTTGCAGTGATCCGCGACCTCACGCTCGAGTTGCGCCGCGCCGGCGACGACGTCGTCGACCTCGGCTTCGGCAACCCCGACCTCCCCTCCCCGGAGCTCGCGGTCGAGAAGCTGGCGGAGGCGGCGCGGAATCCCCGCAACCACCGCTACTCGGCGTCGAAGGGGATCCCCAACCTGCGGCTTGCCTGCGCCAGCCTGTACCGGCGCAAGTTCGGCGTCGAGCTCGACCACGACACGCAGGTGCTGAGCACGATCGGTGCCAAGGAAGGCCTCTCGCACCTGATGTGGGTGCTGCTCGAGCCCGGCGACTCGGCCCTCGTCCCCTCACCGAGCTACCCGATCCACATCCACGCGCCGATTCTCGCGGGCGCATCCGTCACGCGCGTGCCGATGGGCGCCGACGAGGACCTGTTCGCGAACCTGCAGGAAGCCTGGGAGCGCGCGCAGCCCAAGCCGCGGGTCGTGATCCTCTCCTTCCCGCACAACCCGACGACCGCGACGGTCGACCTCGCCTTCATGGAGCGCGTCGTCGGATTCGCGCGCGAGCACGATCTGCTCGTCGTGCACGACTTCGCGTACGCCGACCTGGCCTTCGACGGCTACGAGCCGCCGTCGATCCTGCAGGTGCCCGGTGCAGACGAGGTGGCAGTGGAGCTGTACACGCTGACGAAGTCCTTCTCGATGGCTGGCTGGCGGGTCGGCTTCCTGGTCGGCAACGCGAAGGTCGTGGGAGCGCTGGCGCGGCTGAAGTCGTGGCTCGACTACGGCACGTTCCAGCCGATCCAGATCGCGGCGATCGTGACGATGAACGAGCTACCCGACTATCCGCGTCAGGTATCGGCGATCTACGAGTCGCGGCGCGACGCGCTGTGCGAGGGGCTCGACAGGGCCGGCTGGTCGTTCCCGCGGCCGAAGGGAACCATGTTCGTGTGGGCGCCGATCCCGGAGGCGTACCGTGAGGCAGGCTCGCTGGCCTTCGCCGAGCGCCTGGCGCGCGAGGCGAGCGTGGCCGTGTCTCCGGGCGTCGGCTTCGGGCCGGACGGAGACGGCTTCGTCCGCTTCGCTCTCGTCGAGAACGAGCACCGGATCGGCCAGGCCGTGAGGGGGATCCGGCGGTTTCTCGGCGCCGAGGGGTAGCCGCGGCGGCGCCGACGATGCTCGTCGACCCGTATCCGCGGCTGGGCCAGATATCGGGGCGCCCTGGGCGCCGCCTGCAGCCGGCCGACCCCGCCACCGTAGGCAAGCTGCGCTCGCGCCCGCTCGGCTGATCCGGATGCGGGAGGGGCGGGCACCCGTGTGCCTCACCCCTCCCGCATCCTCGCCGCTACTTCTTCTTCTTGGCGGCCGGCTTGCGGGCCGCCGGCCTCTTCGCAGCAGGCTTCTTCGCCGCCGGCTTCCGGGCGGGCGGCTTCGGCTCTGCCTTGACGACGATCGTCGTATCGACGAGCGTCGCCGCGGCCGCCAGCTTCCGCACGGACTCGACGCCGCTGAGCGCGGCCCGCTTCGTCTCGTAGGCCTCGCTCACCGCGACGACCTGGCCGTTGGTCGAGACCAGCGAGAAGCGGAACTTCCCGGTCGGCCCCTTCTTCACCACGAACTTACCCGCCACTGCACGCCTCCTGCGTTCGAGTTTGTCGTCCTTCGAACGGAGATGGTGTCAGGCGGGCAGGAGGGCACGCGCCGTCAGGCGGCGTTCACTCGCGCAGGTAGGCGTCGTCGCCACGCACCCAGTCGTCGCGCACAGGGGAGAACACGTCGAGCACGAGCGAGTCGGCGAGTGCCTCGACCTCGTGCGGCACCCCGCTCGGCACGATCATGCTCTCGCCGGCCGAGACGACGTGCTCCTCGTCGCCGAGGACGAACCGCAGCCTGCCCTCGAGCACGCTCGCGACCTGCTCGTGCGGATGCTCGTGCCTCGGGACGACGGCCCCGGCGCGCAGGTGTATGCGCGCGATCGTCATCGACTCGGTGTGGACGAGCTGTCGCCCGATCGAGGGATTCAGCT
>DAIOGR010000230.1:0-4304 GCA_036745155.1 Gaiella sp. | reverse complement strand
GTTCGCGTTCGTCGGCCTCGCGCCGTTCGGAGCGCTGCTCGCCGGCTGGCTCACCGCCGTCGGCGGCACCGGCCTCGCCTTCGCGGTGACCGGCGTTATGGGGCTCGTCGCGATCGGAGTGGCGACGGGCCGCCGCCGACTCGCGCCGGCGCTCTCGCCCTAGCCCGGCCCTCCAGGGTGCGGCGCCAGTCGCCGGACGCCCCCAGGCGGTCGAGGTGTGACGCCCCCGACCGCCCTGGACGCGCTCCCTAGCGATCAGGGTGAGCGTAGGCCGGCAGGCGGCGCGCCGCGTCCTCCCCCGGGATGGTCTGGCGTCGTCCTCGAGGACGATCAGCCCTCGAACGAGGGACACTCGGTCGGCGGGCAGGAGCCGATAGGCAGGGTGTCTGCTCGCCACGGAGGAGGAACACCCCACATGACGATCTTCGGGAACCGCGACTTCGCGCAACGCGATCTCACCGAGGTCGCTGCCGACGCCGCACACGACGACGTCGACGTGCCCGTCGAGACCGTGGACGCACCTGACTCGCCGGCGTTCGCGATCGACATCCGGCGCGTCGTGCTGCGCATCCACGGCGACGACGACATCGTGGTCGGGCGTTCCGAGGGGCGCGAGCCGGCCGTCGAGATCGCACGCGAGATGGTTCGTCACATCGAGGCTGCGTCTGCCCGGGGCGAGTGGCCGCAGATCGACGAGCGGTTCGTGCGACCGGGTGCGATCGTCTCGGTCGACGTGCAACGCGGCGAATGACCCGTTCGAGGGAAACAGGGACCTCGCCGGATCTTCGATAACCGTGTGAACCAGGTATGGGAGCGGCGGCACTCCCGTTCAGGCTCGACCGACGGATGGAGGACGCCGTGGCAGTACTCGAAATGCCTGTCATTCCCGCGCTCGACCGCGCCGCCGAATGGACGCCCTCGGAGCTCCGACGGGTCGTGATCCGTCTGACCGATGGAGAGGTCGTGCAGGTCGGCACCGCACCGAACCGGGACAGCGCGCTGGTGCTCGCGCGTTCGATCATCTCCGAGCTCGAGGAGCCGCGCGGCGAGTGGCCCCTCATCGGCGACCGCCTGCTGCACCCCGAGTCGATCGTCTCGGTCGACGTGCTCACCACCGGCTGAGGATCTGACCGCGTCAGGGGCGAGCGGTGTCTCGCCCCTGACGCGTCCCTCACCGCTCTCGTCGGCGCCGCCGAGCGCCACCTCCTCTGATTGGCGCCGGCGAGTAGCGACTCTGCCAGCGTCGGTGCGGCGTAGCCGGCACTCCGGGCCGAGAGGCAAACGACACAAAGCCCCCGGCCGGGTGATACGCCGGCCGACTCCGGCGTCGTAGGCTCGCGAGGTCAGGCTCGACTGGAGGCAGCGTGCTCTCGCGAATGCGAACCGCTGCGGCACCCGGCAGGACGGTGGCCAAGGGCTGTCGGGCCCTGCGCAGGACGGCACGGCCCTGCGGCCGCGGGCCGCCCTCTCCCGCTCGGGCAGACACGCGGGAGGGGAGGTGGTGGGGATCCCGACGACTGCGAGGAGTGACTCGATGGCACGGCAACGAAACGGGCAGGCAGCTGCGCTCCGCGTTCACGTGGAGGCGGAGGCGCTCGACGTCCGCGAGGGCGAACAGCACCCTGCACTGGCGGCATACGCGTTCGGAAGTAGTGGCAGGCTGCTCGCTCAGGCCGATCTCAAGCCCGGCGCCGGCGTCCTCCTGTCCATCCCGCAGGGTGCCGAGCCCGACGAGGTTCGCCTGCTGGTCGGACTGCAGAGCGAGACGAAGGACGAAGGTGAGCTGCTCTCGCACCTGATCCGTGTCGGAGCGGCGGAGCGAATGCTGCGCCCCGCCGACCTGGACGCGAACGCGAAGCTGCACGTCCCCATCGACCGCTCACGCTGGTGGTGCTGGCTGCGCGGCCTGTGCGTGGTGCCCGGGACGCTCGTCAAGCGGGTCGTCTCGGGTGGCGTGTCGATCGAGCTCCCCGTGTGCGGCGCCGAGATCGAGGTGTACGAGGTGGATCCCGTGCCGGTGATCGTGCACCGCATTCCCGACGCGATCCTCGATCGCCTGCGCGACGTGATCCTGAGGCCACGGCCGCCGTGGCCGCCCTGGCCGCCCGAGGATCCGTTCGGCGGCATCGTCCCGCGGCCGGGCCCGGGGCCTGACCCGGCGCCGTTCCTCGCGGTGGAGCGGGCGGGAGAGGCACCCTTCGCGTTGCAGAGTCACGCGCTCGCCGGCGACCCGAGCTCCTCCGCAGACGCGGTCAGCGCCGGCGTGCTCGCCGAGGGCGAGGGCGAGCGCCTGTTCCGTTTCGCCGGAGCGGAGGTGCGCGGGCCCGATCCGGGCGAGGCGCGCGCGGCGCTCCACGCCGTCGCGGAGGAGCCTGCGCTCCAGCGGGCAGCGTTCGCGGGCACGGCTGCCCTTCGCGAGGCCCTGGTGGCGCGGCCGGAGCTGGTACGACCGCTTCTCTGCTTCCTGTGGCCGCCGGCTGTGACCACGCAACTCGTCGCGCGTGCCACCACGGACGACTGCGGGCATTTCCGGGCCATCTTCTCCCGGGGCTGCTCGAGCGACGTGCCCGACCTGTACTTCAAGGCCTTCCGCCGGCTCGGGTTCTGGCGGGTGCCGATCTACGAGCCCACGCCGATCGCCTGCCACACACGCTGGAACTACGCCTGCGGAACCGAGGTGCAGCTCGTCACCACGAGCCCGTGGGCTCATACGTGCCCGCCGTGCCCGCCGGTGATCGCGCCGCGGCACTGGGTGCTGGCGATGGCCGTCGGCAACACGTCGCTCGCCTCGATTCGGGGGACGTCGACGGCGCTCGCCCCGACGACGAACGGCGGCAACATCGGGTTGACGGGCACCGGGGCGCCGTGGGGCGGCTCGCTCCATCTCCGCTTCGAGTTCGACAACACCCTTCGTACCGACCTCAACGTCCGGTACTACCGCCTCAGGTGGCGAAAGGCCGGCAGCGGCAATCCGTTCGTGGACATCGCGACGACGGAGCTCCGCCACTACGGCCACTGGCTCGGGTCTGCCTTCCAGATCGAGCCCTACAAGCTGGGCCCACAGCCCGTCGGCGGCACGGCCAACCTGTACGAGATCCCGCCGGCGCTGCCTCCGATCGGGCAGTGGGTGATTGCCGACGCCGTCGTCGACACGTCGAGCGGCACGTTCCTGTCGGCGTCGTTCGCACCGCCGGCAGAGGCGGGTCTCTACGAGTTCGAGCTGGCGCTGTTCGACGGGGCCGGGGCGGCCGTGAACGCGACGACCGCCGGCATCTCGTTCCGCATCCCGGAGACGACGGACCTGACGGCGACGATCCCGACGGCGGACGCGGCCGCGCTCGGCCTCGTTGCGGCCGGACGGCTGTTCTTCACCCTGCACGTCGACAACAACGCCTGCTCCGCCTCCATCGGGGCGCCGTTGCTGAACGGTGGTGCCGCCGACGCCTGCGGCGTGCTGCACTGGGGCTCGTCGGCAGACGTCGTGTCGCTGCCGTTCGCGGCGTCGCACCCGAACGGCTTCGCCACGTTCAGTTTCGGCGTGAGACGGGGCGTCACGGACGTGCTCACGGACTCCGGTGCCGTGGGCGCGCCGCCCGGGTCGCATCTGCTGACGCCCACGGCCGGGGCGCTGCTCGGAAACTGCCCCATCGCGGGCTTCGCGGAGTGGCTCGACGTCGACGCGCTCGCGACGGACGGCTGGAGCCGCCTCTCCGGCTACGACGCAGACGACCTGAGGGCGTTCGTGCTGGCGCCGGAGGAGCCGAGCTGACCCATGGCAGAGGCTGCCCCCGCACGGAGTCGTGCCCCGCCCGCGGGCGACTGCGGCCGTCGTCGGTCAACCGAACGAGAAGGAGGCACTGATGGCCACCGAGTCCAAGGGAACACCGGTCGAGATCGAGGTCGTCTCGCAGGAGGAGGCGCACAAGCACCTCCGAGAGACCTACGTCGACTCCGACGGAGCGATCAAGTTCTTCAGCGCGTACGTGGCAGAGAAGGAGAAGGCGCTGAAGGCGTTCGACGCGGCCGTCAACAGAGGTGGTGAGCTCGCGACGGCGTTCGCCCAGAACCCGATCGGGACGCTGCAGGAGCGCGGCCTGATCGGCCCGCTCGACCTCGTCGACATCGAAGGGCTGCACCTGCCCCACTCGCCGCTGCCGTGGCCGTTCCCGCATTGCCGCTGGGTGTGCAAGCTCGAGTGCAAGTGGGAGGTGCACTGGGTGTGCATCCGCATCTTCGGGTTCCGCTTCTGCTGGCCGCGCCTCCACCTGCACTGCAGGTGGGTCTGCCGGCTCGTCTGCTTCTAG
>DAIOGR010000229.1:0-4313 GCA_036745155.1 Gaiella sp. | reverse complement strand
CGTGCTCTACGCTTGCCCCATGGACGAGCTCGGCCTCTTCCCGCTCGGCATGGTGCTGCTCCCGACCGAGCAGGTGCCGCTGCACATCTTCGAGCCGCGCTACCGCGAGCTGATCGGCGAGTGCCTCGAGCAGGAGGCTCCGTTCGGGCTCGTCTACGCCGACGACGACGGCATGCGCGAGATCGGCACCCTGGCGACGGTGTCCGAGGTAACGGAGCGCTTTCCCGACGGGCGGCTCACGATCGTGGTGGAAGGCGGCGAGCGCTTCAGGGTGCTCGAACTGACGGAGGGCCGCAGCTTCCACACGGGTGAGGTGGAGCTGCTGGAGGACCAGCACGACCCGCCCGACGACGCAGATGCCGATCGGGCGCTCGAGTTGTTCGGGCGGCTCCTGGAGCTGACCGGCGCCGACGTCGACGCTCCGGCTGCCGACGCGCCGCAGCTGTCGTTCGCAGTCGCGGGCCGCTTCGACTTCTCGCCCGACCTGAAGCAGGAGCTGCTCGAGGCGACCTCCGAGCGCGTGCGGCTGCGCCGCCTCTGCGAGCTGCTCGCGGCTGCGGCGGAAACCGTCGAGCGCCAGAAGGAGATCGCCGCCCGGGCGCAGACGAACGGCAAGGTGCATCCGCCGGACACGTAGCCGGGGGGAGGCTGTTAGCCTCGGGCGCGTGGCGGCCGGTCTGACAGAGGCGGAGGCGCGTCGCCGCCTCGAGGCGAGGGGCGAGCCGGGCGAGCCTCCGACGAGCCGCTCCACCGCCGGCATCGTCCGCGCGAACGTCGTCACGCCGTTCAACGCCATCCTGCTTGCCCTCGGCATCCTCACGCTCGTCTTCGGCGACTGGCGCGACGCTCTCTTCCTGGGGATCATCGTCACCAACTCGGGGATCGGGATCTGGCAGGAGCTGCGCGCCCGCAACAAGCTCGACGCGCTGGCGGCTCTCGTCGCGCCCCGCGGCACCGTCGTCCGGGACGACGTCGCGCGCGAGGTACCGGTGGCCGAGGTCGTCGAGGGAGACGTCGTCCGCCTCGCTCCCGGCGACCAGGTCGTCGCAGACGGCTCCGTGCTCGAGTCCTCGGGCCTGCTGCTCGACGAGTCGATCCTCACCGGCGAGTCCCGCTCGGTCGCCCGCGAAGCGGGAGAGGAGGTGCTCTCGGGCTCGTTCGTGGCCGAGGGCACCGGCGCGTTTCTCGTCTCCGCCGTGGGTGAGGACTGCTACGCGGGCAGGATCACGGGCACCGCCCGGGAGTTCCGCCACCCCCGCTCCCCGCTCGAGCGCGCGGTCAACCGCCTGCTGTACGTGCTCGTCGCCGTCATGGTGCCGCTCGGCACCATGCTCGTCGTCGCCCTCTGGAAACAGGACGTCGGCATCCGTCACGCCGTCGACACCTCCGTCGCGGGCATGGTCACGCTCGTCCCCGAGGGGCTCGTCCTGCTCGTCTCGATCACCTATGCGGCGGCCGCGCTGCGGATGGCGCGCGCCGGGGCGCTCGCCCAGCAGCTCAACGCGATCGAGTCGCTCGCGTCCGTCGACACGCTCTGCATCGACAAGACCGGCACGCTCACCCAGGCCCGGCTGCGCGTCGTCTCGTTCCTCCCCGTCGCCGGGGTCGAGGAGGCGGCGCTCCAGCACGCGTTCGGGCGCTTCGCCGCCTCGGCGGACGCGCGCAACCCGACCCTGGACGCGATCGCCGCTGCAGTGGAGCTGCCCGCGGAGCCCGCCGACGAGCAGATTCCCTTCGCCTCCCGCCGCCGCTTCAGCGGACTGCGCGTCGGCGGCGCCCGCTACGTGCTCGGCGCGCCCGAGCTCTTCCCGCTCGACGGTGTCGCAGAGGCCGCCCGGTCGGAGCAGGAGGCCGGTCGCCGCGTCGTCGCGCTCGGGACGACGAGCGCCCCCTTCCCGGACGACCCGGACGACGGCCCACCGCCGCTTCGCCCGCTCGGCCTCGCCGTGCTGGCCGAGGAGCTGCGTCCCGACGCCCGGGAGACGGTGGCGTTCCTCCTCGCGCAGGGCGTCGAGCTGAAAGTGCTGTCGGGGGACTCGCCGCACACAGTCGGCTCGATCGCCCGCGATGCCGGCATCCCCATGCTCGAGCCGCCGATCCCGGGCGACGAGCTCCCCGACGACGATGCCGCCCTCGCCCGCGTCGCGCGTGACATCTCGGTCGTCGGCCGCATCTCGCCGGAGGGCAAGCGCCGGGTGGTGGACGCCCTCCGCGCCCAGGGCCGCTACGTGGCGATGGTCGGGGACGGAGTCAACGACGTGCCGGCGCTGAAGTCCGCCCGGCTCGCGATCGCCCAGGGGTCCGGCACGCAGATGGCGAAGGCGGTCGCCGACGTGGTGCTCGTGAACGGCGACTTCTCCGCGGTGCCGGGAATGGTCGCGGAGGGCCGCCGGATCCTGCGCAACATCCAGCGCGTGACGAAGCTGTTCGTGACGAAGTCCGTCTTCGCGGCGTTCCTGATCGTCGCGATCGGGATCACGCCCACCGACTACCCGCTGCTGCCACGGCATCTCACGATCGTCGGCGCCCTCACCGTCGGGATCCCTGCGTTCTTCCTCGCACTCGCCCCGAGCGACGGCCCGTGGCGCACCGAGGGCTTCCTCCGCGAGGTGACGCGTTTCGCCGTGCCCGCCGGGGTCGCCGCCGGGCTCGGCGTCACCGCCAGCTATCTCATCTCGCTGAACGTGTTCGACCTCGGGCTGCTGCAGGCGCGGACGGCGGCGACCTCGACGCTGATCGTCGTCGGCCTCTATCTCGTGCTCGCACTCGAGGCGACGAGCACACGGCGTGCGCGCCTGGTCGCGATCCTCTGCGCAGGCCTGTTTGCCGTGTACCTCGTGATCCTCTCCGTGCCCGGATTACGCAACTTCTACGAGCTCGCGGTCCCGAACGCGGCCGCGGTGATGCTGATCGTCGTGGGCGCGGCGATCGCGATCGGCTTCCTCTGGCTCACCGACGACCGCTTCGTGCCGCTGCGCCGCTCTGGCGGGGAAGGCCACCCGGGTACGATGACGTGATGCCAGTCGGCACCGCACCGGCCCTCGACGCGCAACGCCTGCGCGCCGATTTCGCCGTCTTCGAAGAGCTCCTCGACGGGAAGCCGATCGCGTACCTCGATTCGGCCTCGTCGACGCAGAAGCCGCGACAGGTGCTCGACCGCATGCGGCAGTTCTACGAGCACGAGTACGCGAACGTGCACCGGGGCGTCTACCGGCTCGCCGAGCGCGCCACCGAGGGCTACGAGGGCGCCCGCCGCACGGTGGCCGCCTTCCTGCACGCGCCCTCCGAGCGCGAGGTGATCTTCACCCGCAGCGCCACCGAGGCGATCAACCTCGTGGCCTACTCCTGGGGCCTCGACAACCTCGGCCCCGGCGACGTGGTCGTCGTCACCGAGCTCGAGCACCATGCGAATTTCGTGCCGTGGCAGTACATCGCGAGCCGCACGGGCGCGAGCTTCCGGCACATACCGATCGACGACCACGGCGAGCTGCAGCTCGACGCGCTCGCCGGCCTTGCGGCGGAGGGGAGCGTCAAGGTGGTCGCGACCGGCCTCGTCTCGAACACGCTCGGGACAGTCAACCCGGTCGAGCAGCTCGCCGCCTGGGCGCACGAGCAAGGGGCGATCATGGTCGTCGACGCCGCCCAGGCCGCACCGCACCGCGCCGTGGACGTGCAGGCGCTCGGCTGCGACTTCCTCGCCTTCTCCTCCCACAAGGTCTGCGGCCCTACCGGGATCGGCGCCCTCTGGGGCCGCCGCGAGCTGCTCGAGGCGATGCCTCCGTTCAACCTGGGCGGCGAGATGATCCGCTCCGTCAGCCTCGAGCGGACGACGTTCAACGAGCTGCCCTTCAAGTTCGAGGCCGGCACGCCCGCCATCGCGGAGGCCGTGGGCTTCGGTGCAGCGATCGACTACGTTCAGGCCGTCGGCCTGGAGGCGATCGAGCAGCACGAGCACGCGCTCACCGTGTACGCCATGGACCGGCTGGCCGAGTTGCCGTGGGTGCGCGTGTTCGGCCCCCCGGCCGACCGTCGCACCGGGATCGTCTCCTTCGACGTGGAGGGCGTGCACCCCCACGACGTTGCACAGGTCCTCGACTGGCACGGTGTCGCGGTGCGGGCAGGCCACCACTGCACGCAGCCCCTGATGAACCGCCTCGGGGTCGTCGCCACGACGCGTGCGAGCTTTTACCTGTACTCGCTCGAGGAGGAAGTCGACCGCCTCCTCGACGGCCTCCACGAGGTCAAGCGGAGGCTCGGATGAGCGAGTTCGAGCAGCTCTACCGCGAGGTGATCCTCGACCACTACAAGGCGCC
>DAIOGR010000228.1:3012-4331 GCA_036745155.1 Gaiella sp. | reverse complement strand
GCGGCGAGGACGCCGGCGGCGCGTCCGAGCATCTCCTCCGGTGCGCCCTTGGCGTTGACGACCAGCGTCCCTGCCTCGTCGTCGATCGTCGACATCAGCCTCAGCGACGGATCGAAGCGGAAGATGCGACGACGGTGACGCTCGCGCCGCGCGACCGTGACGTTGGCCCCGAGCAGCTCCGCTGCCTGCAGCAGGCCCACCTCGGTCGCCTCGCCTCGCGACTTCCCGGTCTTCTGGCGGTCGATGTCCGCCGTCGTACACGCCGCGAGCGTGTACGAGAGCTGTGCCAGCGCCTCGTTCGACACCCCGGCGGCATCCAGGGGGCCGCCGCCTTCGAGGTCGAGCTCTCCGTCCGGCGTCCAGACCCGCACGGGCCGCATGCGGTTCTCGGTCAGCGTGCCGGTCTTGTCGGTGCAAATCACCGCCGTGGAGCCGAGCGTCTCGACAGCGCTGAGCCGTTTCACCAGGGCGCCCTGGCGCGCCAGGCTGGCGACGCCCACCGCGAGGGCGAGCGTGATCGTCGGCAGCAGCCCTTCGGGCACGTTCGCGACGATGAGGCCGATGGCGAAGGTCGTGGCGTCGCTCAACGGCAACCCGGCCACGAGCCAGCCGATGGGAAGGAAGGCGGCGCCGACGGCAACGGCGACGGCGGAGATCAGCCAGGCGACGCGTCGTACCTGGCGCTCGAGCGGGCTCGGCTCGGGCTCGACGCCCTCGGAGAGCGCCGCGATGCGGCCGAGCTCCGTACGCATGCCGGTCGCGAACACGACCGCCCGCGCTTCGCCGCCGACACACGTCGTGCCGCTGAAGACGAGGTCGCGGGCCTCGACCACCGGGCCGGCTGCCCCGTCCGAGCCTGCGGCGCGGTAGACGGGCTGCGACTCGCCGGTCAGCGTCGACAGGTCCACCTCGACGCTGCCGGAGAGAAGCCTGGCGTCGGCCGAGACACGATCTCCTTCGCTGACCACGATCACGTCTCCCGGGACGAGGCCGGTGGCCTCGACGACACCGACGTGGCCGTCTCGGATCACCGTCGCCTGCTGCGGCAGGTAACGCTTCAGCGCCTCGACAGCGCGCACCGCCTGTCGCTCCTGGGCGAACGCAAAGGCCGCGTTGAGAAGGATGACGGCGACGATCGCGGCCGCCAGCACCGGCATGCCGGCGATCAGCGCGAGCGCCGAGGCGACCCACAGGAGCAGCGCCAGCGGGTGGGTGATCTGGCCGAGCAACTGGCCGGGCCACGCGACTCCCCGGCGACGTCGCAACTCGTTGGGGCCGTGCGCGACGAGGCGGCGCGCCGCCTCACGGCTCGACAGGCC
>DAIOGR010000228.1:0-2912 GCA_036745155.1 Gaiella sp. | reverse complement strand
GCAGCCGTTCTGGCACCATGCTCCCCATGCCGACGCGCACCGAGAAAGAGGGGTCGCGCCTGCTGAACCGCGAGCTCTCGTGGCTCGAGTTCAACGCACGGGTGCTCGAGCTCGCCGAGGACAGCTCGCAGCCCCTCCTCGAGCGCGTCAAGTTCGTCGCCATCTACTCGTCGAACCTCGACGAGTTCTTCATGGTGCGGGTCGCCGGCCTGCTCGACCAGGAGGCCGCCGGGCTGGGCGTCCTCTCCACCGACGGCCTCTCGCCGGGTCAGGCGCTCGCCGGCATCCGCGCGCTCGTGTCCGACCTGAGCGCCCGCCAGTCGAAGCTGTGGAAGCGGGAGCTGCGGCCGGCGCTCCAGGCCGAGGGAATCGAGATCGGCTCCGTGGAGGAGTGCACGGAGAAGGAGCTCGCCCGGCTCGAGGCGCGGTTCGCCCGCGACATCTACCCGGTGCTGACGCCGCTCGCCGTCGGCCCCGGCCAGCCCTTTCCCTACATCTCGGGCCTCTCGCTCTCGCTCGCCGTGCAGGCCGTCGACCCGGAGACGGGAGAGGAGCGGTTCGCACGGGTGAAGGTGCCGGAGGGCCTCGACCGCTTCGTGGACACGGGGAAACGCCTCGTGCCGCTGGAGGCGGTGATCGCCCACTTCCTGCCGATGCTGTTCCCCGGCATGGAGATCGCCGAGCGCGCCGTCTTCCGCGTCACCCGGGACGCCGATTTCGAGGTGTCGGACGACGCGGACGACCTGATCGAGGCTGTCGAGTCGGAGTTGCGGCGGCGGCGCTTCGGCGACGTCGTCCGGGTGGAGGTGTCCGCCTCGGCGTCGGTCGGCATGCTCGAGCGGCTCCGCGACGGTCTCGATGTCCGCCCCGAGCAGGTGTACGAGATCGAGGGCTCGCTCGACCTGGCCGACCTGACGCAGCTGACGAAGCTCGACCGGCCCGACCTGAAGGACGAGCCCCTCGTGCCCGTCACCCAGCCGCGCCTCGCGCGCGCGAAGGACGCCGCGCACTTCTTCGACGAGATCCGCCGGGCCGACGTGCTGGTGCAGCAGCCGTACGAGTCGTTCCGAACGAGCTTCGAGGCGTTCGCGGCCGCGGCCGCAGCCGACCCCGACGTGATCGCCATGAAGACGGCCGTCTACCGCACCTCGGACGACAGTGCGCTCGTGTCCGCCCTGATCGACTGCGCCGAGCAGGGCAAGCAGTCGGTATGCCTGGTAGAGCTGAAGGCCCGGTTCGACGAGCGGCGCAACATCGAGTGGTCACGCGAGCTCGAGCAGGCGGGCGTCCACGTCGTGCACGGCTTTCCCGACATGAAGATCCACGCCAAGATGACGCTCGTCGTCCGCCGCGAGGCCGGAGGTCTGCGCCGCTACGTGCACATCGGCACCGGCAACTACCACGGGGCCACCGCACGCCTGTACGAGGATGTCGGCATCTTCACAGCCGACGAGGAGATCGCAGCAGACGTCGCAGACGTCTTCAACTACGTCACCGGCTTCGGACGGCCGCAGCGCTTCCGCCAGCTGCTCGTCGCGCCCTTCAGCATGCGCAACCGGCTCGTCGAGGAGATACGCAGGGTGACGGCGGCCGCGAGCGGCGGCGAGAAGGCGCGCGTGCGCCTGAAGCTGAACAACCTCGTCGACCCGACCGTGATCGACGAGCTGTATGCGGCATCGGCCGCCGGAGCGCAGGTGGAGATCTGCGCCCGCTCGATCTGCATGCTGCGGCCCGGCGTCGAGGGCCTCTCCGAGAACGTGCAGGTGCGATCGATCGTCGGACGGTTCCTGGAGCACAGCCGGATCTACGCGTTCGAGGCCGGCGGGACGTCGTCCGTCTTCATCGGCAGCGCCGACCTGATGCCCCGCAACCTCGACCGCCGCATCGAAGTGCTCGTGCCGATCGAGAACGCGCGTAACCGCCAGGAGCTGGGGGCGGTACTCGACAGCGTCTTCGCCGACGACACGCATGCGTGGGAGCTCGCACCCGACGGGTCGTGGACACGCCTGCAGCCGCGGCGGCCCGAGAAGCCGCACCATCACCAGGACGTGCAGATGCGCCGCGCCCAGCTGCGGGCCCGCCGACTGACGGATCCTCGCCGCAAGTAGCTGCAGGCGGACGTCTTCCCGAAACGGGAAGAGGGTGTCTCCCGCCCCACTCGAGCAACGTCCCCGACCTCGATGTCACCGTAGGGGTGTGCTGCCGTCGGGCCGGCTACGCGAGCGCCGCGTAGAGGTTGACCCGGACGCCGTCGGGATCGCCGAGCAGGGCGTAGCGCTGGCCCCAGTAGGCGTCCCACGGCGCCCTCTCGCCCTCGAACCCCGCCGCGACGACGCGGGCGTACACCGCGTCGACCTCGGCGGCGCTCGCGCACTCGAACGCGAGCGACACCTGGTTGCCGTCGGCGCGCGTCCAGCCGGGGAGGAAGCTGCGGATGACCTCCTCGGTGTCGAACATGAGACGCGTGCCGTTCGCCATCGTCGCCTCGACGTGGCCCTCGGCGGGATCCTCAGGAAGGTCGAGCCCGAGCAGTCGATAGAACCGCATGGAGCGTCGAAGATCGGCCACCGTGATGCCGATCGCGTTCAGGTCGGGCACACGACAAACGGTACACGGGCCTGCCGCCCCGCGTCACGTGCCCTCGTCATGATCCGCCGACCAGCACAGCGATGACGCTCTCAGTCGGATGGGCAATCGGGCTGCTCGCCCGCGCGCAGACGAGAACGACAGGCCGTCGGCTCGCCTACGGGCGCACGAGCGGCTTGTACGCGATGCGGTGGGGCTCGAGCGCCTCGGCACCCCGGGTCTCCACGACCCACTCGGCGTACTCCGCCCAGGAGCCCTCGAACCAGGTGGCCTGCGAGTCGCCCTCGAAGGCGAGGATGTGGGTCGCGATCCGGTCGAGGAACCAG
>DAIOGR010000227.1:0-4331 GCA_036745155.1 Gaiella sp. | reverse complement strand
CTAGAGCAGGATCTGCAGGGCGAGGTCGATGGGGCACCCGCTCTCGAGCAGGTGCACCGCACGGTGCAGGTCGATCTCGTGGGAGGCGGCGAGGACGGCGGCGGACTCGGTGTCGTACCCGGCGCGCTCGAGCGAGTGCGCCCGCCACTGCTCGACGAGCTCGAGCTCGAATTCGGGTCGGGTTTGGAGATTCGCCGCAGACATGGTCACCTCTTGGTAACGCCTCGCTTGCTCCCATTATTCGGATCCGCGGGGAAATTGGATCTCCCCGTTCGAGGGATTCAGGGAAACGTCACCCTACGGCCTCGTGTTGAGCGAATTGGTTGGGTGTGGTGAGGAGTTCGTAAGGAGTCGAAGCACGGTGGCCGGAGTCAGCGCTCGAGCCAGGCGAGCAGCTCCCAGAACGGGTCGGCGGCGGGCGGGATGTGGGGCGGCGTCCGTCGTCGCGTCCTGCGCTCGGCCCAGGTGACGTAGGAGCGCAGGCGGCGTCCGAGCCGCCTCCTGGTGGCGTCGGTCGGGTCGACGAGCGCCTCGCGCAGGGCAAAGCGCCAGGCGGCGGCTTCCTTCTCGAGGCGGCGGCCGGAGCGGCCGTCGCCGACGAGGTGGCCGATCTCGTGCAGGGCCACGAAGTAGCTGACCTGGCCGCGGACGGGCGGGATCCGGATCTCGAGGCGTCGCTCGATGCGGCCGTCGCGGTGCCTGACGTGGAGGAGCACGGCGCGGCCGCTGCCCTGGCGGCGCCGGATCGCGTGGCGGTCGCAGAGGTCGTCGATGTGCCGGTCGAGCGTGTCCGGGCGCATGGGAAGAGGGTAGACGTGGTCAGCGGACGGAGGTGGCGAGCGCGAGCGCCTCCGCCTTCGTGAGCTCTCCCTCGAGGCGGAGGGTGACGCCGGCGTCCACCCAGAGCAGGACGTTGCCGGTGACCCGCAGCTCGTAGTCGTGGAAGGTGCCGTCGGCGGCGCGGAAGAGCACCACGTGCGGGCCGCCGGCGATCCAGTAGCCACGCTTCCCGTTCACGCGCACGAGCTCGATCGTGCTTGCCGGTGAGACGAGCTTCCGCAGGTAGGGCACGGCTTCGCCGACGAACTGGGTCAGCACCAGGGTGGGCTTGCAGCACCAGACGAGCGAGACGACGCCTCCTCCCCGTTCGTCGAGCAGCACCGTGCGCACCTCGGTGTCGCCCGGCCTTCGAGGGAGCCTGATGCGGAAGCCGACCCGCCGTTGCGCTTCGGCGAGCGGCACGGGGCTGCCGGGAGCCCAGCCGGGGAGCGCCCGTGCGTGTGGCAGCGTGTCGACGCGCGCGATGGTCGTGCCGGAGAGGTGGAAGAGCTCGAGGAAGGCGCTACGGGCACCCGGCGAAGCTGCCAGGACGGCCGCGAACGCGGCGGCGAGGAGGGCGAGGGCGACAACGAGCCGCAGCCCGACGTGTCGGCGCGGGCGGGCGTGGAGCCTCTCCGCGGCGCCCGCGAGCAGGTCGGGCGTCTCCGGGTAGGCGACCTGCGCCCCGAGCGAGTGAAGCCGGGTCTCGAGCTCTGTCACAGCTCCTCCCGCAGCCGGTCGAGGGCGCGCGAGAGCCGCGACTTCACCGTGCCCGACGGGACGGCGAGGACGTGCGCAGTCTCCAGCTCGGAGAGCTGGAGCAGGTAGCGGCAGGCGACGGCGAGGCGCTGGTCGTCCGGGAGCCGCTCGACGGCGGCGAGCAGCTGCTGCCGCTCGGCTGCCGCGACCGCGGCGTCCTCGGGGGACGGAGCCGCGTCCCCCGAGATGGTCTCGCCCGCGGCCCGCAGCGCCAGCCCTTCACGACGTCCGGCGGCCCGCCGTCGGTTGCGCGCCTCGTTCGCGACGATGGCCAGCAGCCAGGGCCGGAAGGGGGCGTCGCGCCGGAAGCGCCCGAGCGCCCGGTGGGCCTTGACCAGGGCGTCCTGGGCGGCGTCCTGGGCGTCGGCGGCGTTTCTCGTGATCAGGTAGGCGGTGCGGAAGGCGATGTCCTCGTGCGGCCGGACGAGCAGCGCGAAGGCGTCGGCCTCCCCACGCCGAGCCCGCTCGACCAGGTCGAAGTCCGTTGGTGGCCGGCCCGCCACTCCGCTTGTTCTACACCGGTCGCGGGGGCGGGGTTCCGGCGCCCTACGACTCGAGAACCCGGCGCAGGGCCGCGGCACCGCCGTCGGCGAGTGCCTGCTCGGCCGCAACGCGCCCCGCTTCGACCGCGCGGTCGAGGGCGGAGAAGTCGCGCAGGCCGACGTCGTGCACGCCGGGGCTGACCACCAGGGTGGCGAGCGTCCGGTTGCGCTCGGCGCGCTCGACGCTGCCGAGCACGGTTGCACGCGAGAGCGTCTCCATGATCGTGGGGAGGCTCGGCGCCTCGTCCTCGGCGGTCGCTTCGAGCCGGCGCACGACATCGACGGCGAGGATAGGGCCCTCGCCGACCTCGTCCATCAAGTCGACGGGCAGGTTGTTGAGCACGCCACCGTCGACGAGCAGGCGGCCGTGGCGGGCAAGCGGAGGCACGAGGCCGGGAATGGACATGCTGGCGCCGACGGCCTCGATCAGCGAGCCTCGGCGGTGCACGATCGTCGTGCTGGAGAGCAGATCGGCGCTGACGGTGAAGAGCGGGCGGGGCAGCTCCTCCACCTGGAGCTCTCCGAAGACCCGTTCGAGCATGCGCGCCGCCTTGCGCGACCGGATCAGCGCCACGCGTGGGAGCGTCCAGTCGTTGAAGGGGGTGCGGCGGACGAACTCGTCACGGCAGCGCTCGCGGATCTGCTCCTCGTCCAGGCCGAGGGCAGACATGGCGGCAATGAACGCCCCCATGCTGCAGCCGCCCAGCCGGTCGACGTCGAAGCCGGCATCGGCCAGCGCGCCGATCACGCCGATGTGGGCGAAGCCGCGCGCCCCGCCGCCCGACAGGACGAGGCCGAGCGAGCGGCCCGCGACGCGGCGCGCGATCCGGGCGACGGCGAGCTCGTACGCGGCCTCGTAGACGAGGTGGTGGGCGCGCGGCTCGGTGGTGGAAAGCCACCGCGCCGTCGTCCCGGGCGGCAGAGGAGCCAGCAGGACGAGGTCGCAGCCCCTCGCGTCGCCGGAAACGGGTGTCTGCGGACCGGCGACGAGCAGCACGCGATCTCCCTGCCGCCGGCAGAAGGCGTCCCAGCCGGTGCCACCGGCGCCCGCCAGCAGCACCACCGTGTCGTGAGTGGTCTCGGCCCGCGCGAGCAGCGCCGCAGGCTCGTCGACGCTCTCGTCGCCGCGGAGCACGACGACGGCGCCGAAGCGCGCGAGCTCGCGCGTCAGCGCGGCCGCGAGGCGCTCGGCGTCGACGGTCGCGTCCAGGGGGACGACGGAGAGCACGCGGGGCCGGGTCGAGGGGGCGTCGAGCCCGCCGGAGGCCTGCAGCTGTCGCGCCAGCTCGCGCGCGACTGCCCGCCCGAAGGCGGGATCCTGGCCGAGCAGCGCGTCGAACGAGGACGCCGGAAGTGCCACGAGCTCGCTGTCGCGCACCGCCTGCACGGAGGCCGACCTGGTCGAGCCGGTGAGCAGGGCGAGCTCGCCGAGGGCGCCGCCGGGACCGACCTCGCGGACGATCCGGGAACGGGCATCGTCCCCCACGACGACGCGGAGCCGGCCGGAGCGGACAACGTACAGGTTGTCCGCGAGATCACCTGCGTGGAACAGCCACTCGCCTGCCTGAACCCTCACGACGGCTGCACCAGCGCCGAGCGAGCGAAGAGCGTTCTCGCCGATCCCGTGGAAGAGCGGAACGCCTGCCAGCGTATGGACGTCGGAGCCGAGAACGTTCGTCACGCCGGTCACGGCCCCGTAGCATCCCCCAGTTCGGCCCCGTCCGCAAACGGCGCCGTCGCCTGACGAGCCGCGCCGCATTGACAGGCACGTGCGGCCGAGTAGGATCGCGCTCTATGCGTCTGAAGAAGAACGCCAAGGTCGACCTGATCGCGAGCGTGCCGCTGTTCGCCGAATGCTCGAAAGCGGAGCTGAGCGAGATCGCCTCGATCGCCGACGAGCTCGATCTCGCCGAGGGAGCGACCCTGATCCGTGAGGACGAGCGCGGCCGGGAGTTCCTGATCGTGGTCGACGGCACGGTCAAGGTGACGAAGAAGGGGCGCAAGCTGAACGAGCTCGGGCCGGGCAGCTGGGTCGGCGAGATCGCCCTGATCGCGGATGTCCCCCGCACGGCGACGGTCGTCGCGACCTCGCCGGTGCGGCTGCTCGTGGTCACCGACCGTGCGTTCCAGCAGCTGATCCGCAAGACGCCGACGATCGCCGCGAAGGTGCTGCAGAGCCTCGGCGAGCGCCTGCACGGCTCGACGGTCTAG
>DAIOGR010000226.1:0-4352 GCA_036745155.1 Gaiella sp. | reverse complement strand
CGCGGATCCACTTGATCGCCGCGGGGACGCTCCAGATCATGTTGGCGTCGATCCGAAGCTTCACGTCGGTGCCGACGCGGTCGCGGATCGCTGCGATCGTGTCGTGATCCTCGCCGAAGTCGCGTCCCACCTTGAGCTTCAGCTCGGTGAAGCCGGCCTCGACGAAGTCAGCTGCTTTCTGCGCGTTCGCCTCCGGCTCGTCGATGAAGAGGTAGCCGACCATAGACACCTCGTCGCGGCAGAAGCCCCCGAGCAGCTCGGCCACCGGCACCCCCAGCGCCTTGCCCTTGATGTCGAGCAGCGCCATCTCGAGGCCGGCGATGGCGTAGGCGGCGATCCCGCTCCAGTTGCGCGAGAACTCCTCCATCCGGTGCACGAGCCATTCGGTGCGCAGGGGGTCCTGGCCGACCAGGAACTGGGACAGCTCCGCCTCGATGATCGTGCGGATCGTCGGCAGCGTCGGGCCCGGAGCCTCGCCGACACCGACGATACCCTCGTCCGTGTGCATCTCGACGACGAGCCCGGAGGCGGACTGACGCGTCCCGCCGGGCCACTTGAGCGGCTCGCGCATGGGCGTCCGCACCGCAGTGGTATGGATGCTCGTGATCCTCACCAGTGGAGGGCTACACTAGGCCCACGTTGCACGATTGTCAACCATTTAGTTATTGTCAACAATCACACGTGATGGGAGCACCCCATGGCCAGTGACCGCGCAGCGGCCGCCATCGTCGAAGGCGGTGCCGGCAAGGGTGGACCGCGCGGGCAGCAGGTCGTGGAGATCCTGCGCAGCGCGATCATCATGGGCACCTACGAGCCCGGCGAGCGCCTGATCGAGGCGACGCTCTCGACGGAGCTTGGCACGAGCCGCGGTCCCGTGAGGGAGGCTCTGAGGCAGCTCGAGAACGAGGGGCTCGTGATGTCCTTCCCGTACCGGGGCGCCGTCGTGCTGGGCGTCTCGGACGAGGAGGTGCAGGAGGTGCTGATCCCGATCCGCCTCACTCTCGAGCGCTATAGCTTCCTGCACGCCCTCGACCGGATGACGGAGGACGACTTCGCGGAGCTCGGCAAACAGGTGTGGCTGATGGAGCAGGCGGCTGAGGCCGGCGACCTCGCCCGCCACGTCGAGGCCGACCTTCGCTTCCACGAGGTCGTGATCTCGGCGTCGGGGCAGACGCACACGGTCCAGATCTGGAGGACGATCTGGCCCCGCATTCGCGCCTACTTCTACCGCTACGGCCGCGGCAAGGACCTCGGGGCGATGGTGGACGAGCACCGTGACCTGATCGGGGCACTCCAGGCGCGCGACCCGAAGCGCATGCTGGCCCAGCTCGACCGCCATATCGCCGTCCCCGCGCCCGCTCCGGGTCAGCCTGCGCCCGATGGGCACAAGGCGACCTCCCGCGAGGGACGGTCGCAGGAGCGCGCAGGAGGGGGAGGCGCATGAGCGCCCTCCTGCAGGTGGCAAACCTGCGCACCGGCTTCCACACCCATGGAGGCGTGATCCGGGCGGTCGACGGCGTCGACTTCACGATCGAGAAGAGCGGAGCGCTCGGCGTCGTCGGCGAGTCGGGCAGTGGCAAGTCGGTGACCGCGCTCTCGATCATGCGGCTGGTCGACGCTCCGGGCCACGTCGAGCCGAGCTCGAACATCCTCTTCGAAGGCCGTGACCTGGCGACGCTCGCCGAGGAGGAGATGGCCGAGATCCGCGGCAACGAGATCTCCATGATCTTCCAGGAGCCCATGACGTCGCTCAACCCGGTCTTCACGGTGGGAGAGCAGATCGCCGAGTCGGTGCGGCTGCACCAAGGCGTCGGCCGCAAGGAGGCGGAGGCGCGCGCGGTCGAGATGATGAGGCTCGTCGGCATCCCGTCGGCCGAAAAGCGGGTGCACGACTACCCGCATCAGATGTCGGGCGGCATGCGCCAGCGGGTGATGATCGGGATGGCACTGAGCTGCAACCCCAAGCTGCTGATCGCCGACGAGCCGACCACCGCGCTCGACGTGACGGTGCAGGCGCAAATCCTGGAGCTGATGAAGGAGCTGCGCGAGAAGCTCGGCATGGCCATCCTCCTGATCACACACGACCTCGGGGTGGTGGCGGAGATGGTCGACGAGGTGGCCGTCATGTACGGCGGCAGGATCGTCGAGCGAGGCCCGGTAAAGGACATCTTCACCAACCCCCAACACCCCTACACGGAGGCGCTGCTCCAGTCGATCCCGCTCCTCGGGATGCGCTACACGGCACCGCTGAAGGCGATCCGCGGCATGGTGCCGAGCCCGCTCGACTGGCCCGCCGGGTGCCGGTTCGCGCCCCGCTGCGACTACGCGTTCGAGCGGTGCGCGACCGAGCTGCCGCCGCTCTTCAGGGTCGAGCGGCAGGAGTCCGCCTGCTGGCTGTGCGAGGCCGGCGCGCGCGCGGTGCCGCCGATCGGAGTGCCGTCGTGACGGCCGACGGCACTGTCGAGGAGGGAACGACGGTGGCGCCCGCCGGCGACGACGTCCTGCTGAGCCTGCGCGGCCTGAAGAAGCACTTCCCCGTCAGGCAGGGGCTGCTCCGCCGCACGTCCGGCTACCTCCAGGCAGTGGACGGCGTCGACCTCGACGTCAGGCGCGGCGAGACCGTCGGCCTCGTCGGCGAGTCGGGCTGCGGCAAGTCGACACTCGGGCGCACGCTCCTCCGGCTGCTCGAGCCAACGGCCGGCGCGATCACCTTCGACGGCGTCGACCTCGTCGGGCTGGGCGCGAGAGAGCTGAAGGAGATGCGGCGGCACATGCAGATCGTCTTCCAGGACTCCGTCGGCTCGCTCGACCCGCGAATGAAGGTCGGCGACCTCATCGCAGAGGGGCTCGCCATCCACGGCATCGCAGCCCGCAAGGGGCGTGACGCCGTCGTCCACGAGATGCTCGAGCGGGTCGGGATGCCGCCCGAGGCCGCCGACCGGTATCCGCATCAGTTCAGCGGCGGGCAGCGGCAGCGGATCGGGCTCGCGCGTGCGCTCGTGCTGCAGCCCAAGCTCGTCGTCGCCGACGAGCCGGTCTCGGCACTCGACGTGTCGATCCAGTCGCAGGTGCTGAACCTGCTCGTCGAGCTGAAGCGCGAGTTCGACCTCACCTACGTCTTCGTCGCACACGACCTGGCCGTCGTGGGCTACATCTCCGACCGCGTCGCGGTGATGTACCTCGGGCGGATCGTCGAGCTCGCGCCGTCGGACGAGCTCTTCCGGCGCCCGCTGCACCCGTACACGATGGCGCTTCTCTCCGCCAACCCCGAGCCCGTGCCAGGGCGGAAGAGCACCCGGATCGTCCTCACCGGGGACGTGCCGAGCCCGATCGACCCACCGTCCGGCTGCCGTTTCCGCACGCGCTGCCCGATCGCCGAGCAGATCTGCGCGGAGGTCGACCCGGCCCTGCGCGATCACGGGCACGACCACAGCGCGGCGTGCCACTTCCCGGGCAAGCCGATCTCCGGGTCGTCTTCCGCCAACCCATGAGCCCGAGCGCGGCACGGTCCTACCAGGACGTGAGGCTGCTGCACGACTGTCGCGTGCCCATGCGCGACGGCATCACGATCTCGGCGGACGTCTACCTGCCGATCGGTGCGCAGGGGCTCCCGACGATCGTGCAGTGGACGCCGTACGAGTCGACAAGGGAGAGGTTCGTCTCGTGGGGCGTCTGGTTCGCCCGGCGGGGCTACGCGGCGGTGGTGGTCGACGTCCGCGGGCGCTACGAGTCGGAGGGGCGGTTCACGGCCTGGACGCACGACGGGCAGGACGCGCACGACACGCTCACCTGGGCCGCCGCGCAGCAGTGGTCGAACGGCCGCATCGGCACGTGGGGGCGCAGCTACGGCGGCCTCGTGCAGTGGCAGCTCGCACACCTCGGCCACCCGAACCTGCAGTGCATCGCGCCCCAGGTGATCCACGACGACTACTTCTGGGACGGCTACTGGACGGGCGGCGCGTTTCAGCTCGCGCTGACGCTCGGCGCGGCCGCGCTCTGGACGAGCGCCATGGCGCTGATCACCGGGCCGAGCGCACGCGACATCGTGCTCAACGACCGGATCTTCGGCCACCTCCCCCTGATCGAGCTCGACGAGGTGACGATCGGGCGCAAAGTCGATTACTGGCGGCTCTGGTGGGAGCACCAGGTGAACGACGAGTACTGGCAGGCGTTCCGGCACCGGCCCGAGAAGGTGAACGTACCGATCTTCCAGCAGGGCGGCTGGTTCGACCCGTACTCCGGCTCGCACCTCAGGTCCTTCGCCGCGATCGGCGACAGGGTGCCGAACCGGGTCTTAATCGGCCCGTGGTCGCACGAGGAGGAGATCGAGACGTTCACCGGCGACATCGACC
>DAIOGR010000225.1:1554-4356 GCA_036745155.1 Gaiella sp. | reverse complement strand
AGGTACTGCACCATCATCATCGCGTGGTTGCGCTCCTCGACCGCCTGGCGGTAGAAGTGGGCCGCGAGCTGGGGAAGCGTCTCGGCGTCGTAGTGGACGGCGATCGCGACGTACTGCTGGGACGCCGCGAACTCGTAGGCGATCTGCTCGTTGAGTTTCCGCACGAAGGTAGACATGCCCGGAATCTACATCCGTCGCCCGGGCCCGGCCGCGTGTATCACCGCACGCGGACGCGGATCGACCGCAACGCATGCTGCCCGGCGTTACGGATGACACGCGCTCGTGCCCGCCGTACGCTCGGGGCAGGCCGAGACAGCGAACCCGAGGATGTGATGGCGATGACGACTGCGACCGGCAGGAGCCGGGGCGGCAGGGTGAGAAGCTCGAAGGTCGCGGATCTGGCAGGCCCGGGCATCGGCGACTACGCCGAGCTCGAGCAGGTCCTGCCCTCCGACTACCGGTCGCTGCTGACCCCGAACGAGACCCAGCGCGCGCTGCACGCGGTCAAGCGCAGCATCGAGGACGGCCTTGCCCGCGAGCTCGGCCTGATCAAGGTAGAGGTGCCGCTGATCGTCGAGGCGGCGAGCGGCGTGAACGACTACCTCGACCGTGACGGCTCTAGGACGCCCGTCTCCTTCCACATCTCGAACGACCGCGATCTCCACCCGGTCGAGGCGGAGGTCGTGCAGGCCGCCACGAAGTGGAAGCGGATGGCGCTACGGCAGTTCGGCATGAAGCCGGGCGAGGGTCTCGTCACCGACATGCGCGCGATCCGCAAGGACTACTTCCTCGACCACGATCACAGTGCCTACGTCGATCAGTGGGACTGGGAGAAGGTGATCACGCCGAAGCAGCGGACGCTTGCGTACCTGACCGCGACGGTGCGGTCGATCTGGAAGGTCCTGCGCGAGGCGGAGGAGCTCGTGCTCGACCTGTACCCGAAGCTGCGCGATCCCCGCTATCCGAGCCTGCCCGACGAGCTGATGTTCGTCCACGCCGAGGAGCTGCTCGAGATGTACCCGGACCTGCCTCGCAAGCAGCGCGAGACGGCGATCCTGGAGCAGTACCCGGCCATCTTCATCTACGGGATCGGGTGGACGCTCGCCGACGGGTTCCCGCACGAGCTGCGGGCAGCCGACTACGACGACTGGGTGACGGAGACGGTCTCGGCGGACGGCACCCCCATGCACGGCCTGAACGGCGACATTCTCGTCTGGAACCCCGTCACCCGCCGCCGGCACGAGCTCAGCTCGATGGGCGTTCGGGTGACGAAGGAGTCGCTCGTGGAGCAGCTCCGCCTGACGGGGCAGCTCGACTTCCTGGAGCTCCCCTACCACCAGGCGATCGTGAACGACGAGATCCCCCTCTCGATCGGCGGCGGCATCGGCCAGTCGCGCGTGACGATGCTGTTGCTGCGCAAGGCCCATCTCGGCGAGGTCAGCGTCACGGTCTGGCCGCAGATCCTGAAGGAGATGTGCGCGGCCAGGAACATCGCAGTGCTGGCGTGAGAGCCCGCTGTCGACGCGACACCGAAGCGAAGAGGGCGGCCGGCGGGCCGCCCTCTTCACGTGCGACGTCGCGTATGAAGCGGCGTCAGGCTTCGATGTCGGCGACGGCGGAGCCGAGCTGGATCTTGCGCGGCTTCTGCTCCTCGGGCTTCGGCACGCGGATCTCGAGCACGCCGTCCCGGTAGGCGGCCACGATCTTCGACTCGTCGACCCCCTGCGGCAGGCCGACGGCGCGGCTGAAGGTGCCGTAGCGGCGCTCGAAGCGGTAGAAGCGGTCGCCCGCCTCCTCCTGTTCCTTCACGCGCTCGGCCGACACCGTGAGGGTCTCGTCCTGCACCTCGATCGAGATCTGCTCCTCCGGGATGCCGGGCAGGTCGAAGGCGTACACGACCTCGGCGTCGGTCTCCCAGACGTCGAGCGCAGGCACCCACGCCTGCGTCGTGCGGCCGGTGCCCTCCAGCAACCCGTTCATGTAGCGGCTCATCTCGCTCTGCAGCGATGCGAGCTCGCGAAACGGCTCCCAGCGAACAAGAGTTGCCACGATGACAGTTCCTCCTTCGTACAACGAGATAACTACGACATAAACAAGTATATAATCTAAGCCTGTTTCTGTCAAGTCAACGGCCTCAGTCGTGCCCTAGCATCCGAACATGGCCGGTATCCCCGACAGCCTCAAAGGGCGCAGCTACACGACCGTTGGCGCCTGGACGCGCGACGAGCTGCAGACCGCGCTCGACCTGGCGGACGAGCTGAAGCAGGAGCGCGCCCGCCGCAAGGAGCTCCGCATCCTCCCGGGACGCACGGTGGGTTTGATCTTCCGCAAGCCGTCGACGCGGACGCGGATCAGCTCCGAGGTCGGTATCGCCGAGCTCGGGGGCATGGCGTTGTACGTGCCCGCGGCCGACCTGCAGCTCTCGCGGGGAGAGAGCACCCGTGACACTGCACTCGTCCTCTCTCGTTTCCTGAGCGCGCTGATGATCCGCACTTCCGCTCAGGCCGAGGTCGACGAGTTCGCGGAGCATGCGACGATCCCCGTCATCAACGGCCTCACCGACGAGGCGCACCCGCTGCAGGCGCTCGCCGACGCGATGACGATCCGGGAGCGCTTCGGCACCCTGGCCGGGTTGCGGATCGCCTATCTGGGCGACGGCAACAACGTCTGCCACTCGCTGATGCGCATCGCCGGACGGTTCGGCATGGAGTTCGTGGCGGCGACGCCGGAGGGCTACGCACCGAGCGAGCGCGTCACCGAGGCCTCGCGCGCGGACGCGGAGGCGAACGGCGGCAGCGTCAC
>DAIOGR010000225.1:0-1454 GCA_036745155.1 Gaiella sp. | reverse complement strand
CTCGACCTGCTGCCGCCGCACCTGGCCGCCGCGCTGCGGAACGTCGCCGTCGTGGTCGAGGACGAGAACCCGGAGGATCCCGATCTGTTCGGGCTCTACGAGGGCGTACCCCTGCCCGAGCGGGGCGACATGGCCGGCGCCTTGCCCGACCGCATCGCGATCTACCGGTTGCCGCTCGAGGAGGAGTTCCCCGATCCCGCCGAGCTCGAAGAGGAGATCCGCATCACGGTGCTGCACGAGCTCGGGCACTACTTCGGCCTCGACGAGGACCGGCTCGCCGAGCTCGGCTACGAGTGAATGCCTTCCTCCAGCTGGTGACGTGGGCGGCATTCGTGCTCGGGGCGGCGATCGTTGTTGCGTTTCTGTTCAGCCGTCCGGGCTGAGGAATGTCCAGCTTGGGTCGAGCGTTTTCAGGGTCATGAACATCATCGCGGCCATCCATGCGGAGATCGACCGGATCAGCGAGCAGCGCACCGAGCTCTGGAAGCGCCTCTCCCTCGGGCGCAACCCTGACCTGGTCGCCCAGATCAAGGCACTCGACGTGAAGCTCCAGTCCCTGTGGGACGCCCACCGGGCCGAGCGCGCCCGCATTCGCTTCGGCGAGCGCGAGCACATCGTGAAGCGTGCCCGCGCCGAAGAGCGCCTGGAGCGCGCGGCGTAGACGAGCACCGAGGCGAGGACGCGGCGAGGTCGGCCGCGTCCTCGCCGTATATTTGCGCGGTGCCGTTCAAACGCCGCGAAGAGCAGGGCTCCGTCGAGGACGAGCGTGAGGCGCTGCGCCAGCAGCGGCTGTCGCTCGACGAGCTGAAGCGCGAGCTGGCGGACCGTGTGAACGCAGTGCAGGAGCGCGAGCGGGAGCTGCAGCAGGCGATCGCCGACGTGCAGCGCGGGAAGCTCCCGGCCGCCGACCCGCACACCGTGCCTTCGGATGCGGCCCTGGCCGGCCGGGCGGCGGAGCTCGAGCGACGGGAGCGCGTGGTCGCAGAGCGCGAGTCGGCGCTCCGCGACGAGCCCGACACGGGAGAGGATGCCCTCGAGCTGGAGCGCCGGGCGCACGAGCTGGAGCTGCGGGAGGCGGCGGTGCTCGCGCGGGAAAGCGAGCTCACCTCGCTCGCCGCCGCGCTCGAGACACAGTCCGCAGCGACGCAGGCACCGCCGGCCGCGCCGGACGAGGCTCAACTCGCCCGGATCGCGTCCCGCCTGGCCGAGCTGAAGGAAGCGGAGAAGCTGTTCATGCGCACACGCGACGAGCTCGCCGCCCGCAGCGAGGCGGTGGCGGCACGGGAGCGGCTCGCGACCCAGCGCGAGCGCGAGCTGGACGAGCGCGAGGATTCGGCCGGTTCATCGCCGCGGCAGCTCGGCGAGCTGGAGGCGAGGCTGAAGCGGCTCGAGCAACGGCAAGAGCAGCCGGGCGAGGAGACGCAGGGTTTCTCCGGGGGATTCAGGAAGCTGCA
>DAIOGR010000224.1:0-4379 GCA_036745155.1 Gaiella sp. | reverse complement strand
GGGCCGTGGCAGCTCCACCGTTCCCCGCGCGCTGCTCCACGATCGCCAGGGCTGCGAGCGTGCTGACGAACGCGACGGCCGCGAGCGTCAAGAGGCGCTGCGCGACTGCAGCGGGCACTAGTGGTCGCTCCGGGAAATCCCGTCGTGGTTCGCCGGCGAAAACCGAGCGGGGCTAGGACGCAGGGAGCCCCGATACCTGGACGTATCGGGGCGACCGAGGACAACGCCCCGCGATGCGTTTGCAGCCACGCGAAGCGTGGCGGGATTTCCCGAAGGGACCACTAGCTTCCCCGTGCCTTCGGGGGCGCGACGAGACGGATGCCGAGCTCGGCGAGCTGCAGCGGCGTGACCTCCGAGGGAGCGCCGCTCATCGGGTCGACCCCGGCCTGGTTCTTCGGGAACGCGATCACGTCCCGGAGGTTCGGCTCTCCCGCGAGCACCATCGTCGTCCGGTCGATCCCGAACGCGATGCCACCGTGTGGGGGTGCTCCCATCGCCAGGGCGTCGAGCAGGAAGCCGAACTTCAGCCGCTGCTCCTCCTCCGACAGGTTGAGCAACGCGAACACCTTGGCCTGCAGGTCGGGCTCGTGGATCCTGAACGAGCCGCCGCCGAGCTCGTTCCCGTTCACGATCAGGTCGTAGGCGTACGCGAGCGCATTGCCGGGATCGGCCGCAAAGCCGTCTGCCCACTCGTCGGTGGGCCGCGTGAACGGATGGTGCACGGCTCCCCAGCGCTGCTCGTCCTCGTCCCATTCGAACATGGGGAAGTCGGTCACCCACAGGAACGTGAAGACGCTGTCGTCGATCAGGCCGAGGTCGCGGCCGAGATCCAGGCGCAGCGCGCCGAGGACACGGGACGTCATCGGCCACGCGTCGGCCGCGAACAGGAGCGTCTCCCCCGGCGCCGGTGCCAGCGCCGTGAGCTCCTGCTCCGAGAGGAACTTCGCGATCGGCGAGCGCACCTCGCCCTGCTCGTCGCGGATCACGTAGGCCAGCCCCTTGGCGCCGAGCTCTTTGGCCCGCTCCTCGAGCGTCGCGATCTCCGAGCGGCTGAAGACGCGCGGCACGCGCAGGAACCGCACCGCCTCGGCGGCGGCGAAGACGCCGAACTCCGACTCGCGCGTAACGGCGGTGGCGTCCTCGAGCTCCAGCCCGAAGCGGGTGTCGGGCTTGTCCGAGCCGAAGCGCCGGTCGGCCTCTGCGAACGTCATGTGCGGGAAAGGCCGCGGGATCTCGACGCCGATGCACTCCTGCCAGATGGCCGCGAACATCTCCTCCATCAACGCGAAGAGGACGGCGCGGTCGGGGAACGACATCTCGACGTCGAGCTGGGTGAGCTCCTGCACGCGGTCGGCGCGCAGGTCCTCGTCGCGGAAGCAGATGGCGATCTGGTAGTAGCGGTCGAACCCGGCGACCATGATCAGCTGCTTCAGGATCTGCGGGCTCTGCGGCAGCGCGAAGAAGCGCCCCTTCTGCAGGCGGGTCGGCACCACGAAGTCGCGCGCGCCCTCCGGGGTCGGCTTGAACAGGATCGGTGTCTGGATGTCGATGAAGCCCGCCTGCTCCATGTGGCGGCGGATGACACCGACCATCTGGGCGCGCAGCCCTATCGTGCGCTGCAGCTTCTCGCGACGTAGGTCGAGCCAGCGGTAGCGCAGCCGGAGGGTCTCGTCGACGTTCTCCTCGTCGAGCTGGAACGGCAGCGGCGTCGAGCGGGAGACGATGCGGAGGGTGTCGACCTGCACCTCGACGGCCCCGGTCGGCAGGTTCGGGTTGACGGCGTCCGCGGCCCGGGCGACGACCTCGCCCTCCGCCTGCAGCACGAACTCGTTGCGGATCTCCTTGGCCAGCTCCGCCGCGGCCGGCGCCCGCTCGGGGTTGATCACGAGCTGGGTGATGCCGCTGCGGTCGCGCAGGTCGACGAAGACGAGGCCGCCGTGATCGCGTCGGCGCGCAGCCCAGCCTGCGAGAGTCGCACGGGCGCCGACGTGCTCCGGCCGGAGCTCGCCGCACATTCGGTCACGCCAGGTCATGCGGACAGTCTGCCGAGGATCGCGTCGTGAGCGAGCGGTTCGTCCTGTGCGCCGGTGCGGCGCACGACTGCGTGATCGCCGCGGACGATCACGGTCTGCGACGCGCCGAGTCGAGCGGCCTGGGTGAGCTGCCCCTTCAGCGAGCGCCCCGCGTAGTCGGTGTCGCACGAGACGCCCGCCGCCCGCAGCGCTGCAAGCCAGGTGGTGACGAGCCGGCGCGGCGCACCCTCGTCGAGTACGAAGAAGGCGTCGAGGCGCGGCGGGTCGGCGGTCGCGCCGGCCTCCTCCATCGCGATCAGGAGCCGCTCCAGGCCGGCCCCGAACCCGACGCCGGGGGTCGGCGGCCCGCCGATCTCCTCGATCAGGCCGTCATAGCGGCCGCCGCCGGAGATGGTGGAGTTCTCGTTCTCCATCGGGCCGATGAACTCCCAGGTGGTGCGCGTGTAGTAGTCGAGCCCCCGCACGAGCGTCGGCACGAGGGTGTAGGCGACGCCGGTCGCGTCGAGATCGGCCCGAACGGCGTCGAAGTGCTCGACGCACGCCGGGCAGAGCGACTCGCCGATCTTCGGTGCCTCGTCCAGGGCGGCGCGGGACGCCTCGGGCTTGGCGAGGTAGTTGTCGAACACACGCAGCGGGCTCGCTGCGATCTTCGCTCGCGTGTCCGCGTCGAGCCGGGCCTCGTTCTCGGCCAGCCAGCCGCGCAGCGCGGCCAGGTAGGCGGGCCGGCACTCGCGACAACCGATCGAGTTCAGCTCCAGGTGGTAGTCCGAGACACCGAGCCGGCCGAGGAGCGCGTCGTAGAGCTGGATCAGCTCAGCGTCGATGGCCGGGTCGGAGGTGCCGATCGCCTCGACGGACGCCTGCCAGTGCTCGCGGTAGCGGCCGCGGCCGGGGGCGCCGTAGCGGTACATCGGCGCGATCGTGTACAGCTTCAGCGGCTGCGGGTCGCGGTGCATGCCGTGCTCGACGTAGGCGCGGCAGATGGGTGCGGTGCCCTCCGGGCGGAGCGTCAACGGGCGGTCGGAGCGGTCGGTGAAGCTGTACATCTCCTTTTGCACGACGTCGGAGCCCTCGCCCGAGGTGCGGGCGAAGAGCGCGGTGTCCTCGAATACCGGGGTGAGCACCTTGCGGTAGCCGTACAGGGCGCAGAGCCGCTCGACCTCGCCGGTGACACGCTGCCAGAGCGGCATTTCCGCCGGCATCACGTCGTGTGTGCCGCGCGGGCGCTCGATCTTCTGGCTCACCCGGCCTGCCTCGCTGCGCGGAGGTCGGCCAGAAACGGGTTGCGCTCGAGCTCGGCGGCGAGCGTCGTCGCCGGCCCGTGACCCGGGTGCACGACCGTGTCGGGCGCGTAGGCGTCGAGCAGCCCGGCGATCGAGGCGGAGAGCGTCTGCCAGTCGCCTCCCGGGAGATCGGTGCGCCCCACCGAACCGGCGAAGAGCACGTCGCCGGAGAACAGATGGCCCGCAGCGTAGTACGCCAGGTGTGCAGGCGAGTGGCCGGGTACGGCCGTGACGGCGAAGTCGACTCCTGCCGCGCCGACCGTCTCGCCGCCGGTGAGCCAGGTCGCCTGCGTCCACGGTCTCACCGCGATTCCGGGGGGCGTGAACGCGTCCGGCTCTTGGAGCAGCATCCGCTCACCCGCGGGCGCGTAGACCGGTGCCCCGGTTCCCTCGGCCAGGTCGGCGAGGCTGACGATGTGGTCGAAATGCCCGTGCGTGACGAGGATCGCCGCGCAGCGCGCCCCGAGGGAGGCGAGGTGCAGGCGGATCGTGGCGGCGTCTCCGCTGGGATCGACGACGACGGCGTCGGTCGCCTCGGCGGCGGCCCGGACGATATAGGTGTTCGTCCCGATGGGGCCGAGCTCGAGTGTGTCGACGGCGAGCGACATGGCTGACGAGTGTAGAGGCATCGTGACGGGCTGGACGCAGCGGAGCGCCGCCGGCGCGGTACGGTGCTCCCGTGCAGACGTGGAACCTGCTCGAGCTCGAGGCGCCGGACGGGATCCGAACGCCGACCGTCCTTCATTCCGGCGACGCGCGTGCGATCGCTCTGTGCCTGCATCCGGGCCAGACGCTCGGCAACCATCAGGTGCGCGAGCGGGCCTGGGTGACAGTCGTCGAGGGCGAGGTGGAGGTCAGCTGCGGTGGCACGCACGTTTCCGCCGCCGTCGGGTCGCTCGTGATGTTCGAGCCCGGCGAGACCCACTCGGTGACGAGCCTGTCGGGAGCGCGCTTGCTGCTCCTGCTCGCGCCGTGGCCGGCCGGGGGCCATTACGCCCCGGCTGACGCCTAGCCGATCAGCCGCCTTTGGCGAGGCGCTTCTGGTACTGGCGCCAGACGACCC
>DAIOGR010000223.1:0-4390 GCA_036745155.1 Gaiella sp. | reverse complement strand
CGAGATCGACCCTCTGGACGGCCAGCTCGGCGTACAGAGCCTGCAGCGTCCGCGCCGTCGCGTCGTAGCAGGCGTCGATCGAGTGATCGGTGTCCATCAGCACCTCGGGCTCCACGATCGGGACGATGCCCGCCTCCTGGCAGAGCGCCGCATAGCGGGCGAGCGCCTGCGCGTTCACCCGGACGCAGTAGCGGCTTGGCATGCGCTCGCCGACCGACAGCGTCGCCCGCCACTTCGCGAAGCGGGCACCCAGCTCGTAGTACTCGGCCAGCCGCTCTCGCAGCCCATCGAGACCCTCCGTCACCGTCTCGCCGGGCGAGCCGGCAAGCGGCTTCGCCCCCAGATCCACCTTGATCCCTGGCACGACGCCCTTCGACGTGAGCAGCTCGGCGAACGGCGTGCCGTCGTCGGCGCTCTGACGGATCGTCTCGTCGTAGAGGATCACGCCGCCGACGAACTCCTCGAAGCCCGGCGTCGTGAAGAGGAGGTTGCGGTAGGCGCGGCGGCTCTCCTCGGTCGACTCGACGCTGATCGCGTCGAACCGCTTCTTGATCGTCCCGGTCGACTCGTCCGCCGCCAGAATCCCCTTGTCGTCCGCCACGATCGACTCCGCGATCGCCTTCAGCTCGTGTCCCATCAGCGGTCCTTTCGCAGGTTCGTCAGTTTGTGAGAAGGATGGTACGCGGCGATCCGCCGCACCGTCCCGGAACGCGAGCGCATCACGATCGACTCTGTCTCGATCCCCCCGGCGCTGACCCGCACGCCCCGCAGGAGGGAGCCGCCCGTGACGCCCGTCGCCGCCACGAAGACGTCCTCGCCGCGGACGAGGTCGTCGGCCGTGAGCACCGCGTCGATGTCGAAGCCCGCCTCGAGCAGCGCCGCGCGCTCGAGGTCGTTGCGCGGCCAGAGCTTGCCCTGGATGGCCCCGCCCATGCACTTGATCGCGGCGGCAGCAATCACGCCTTCTGGCGTGCCGCCGATTCCCATCAGCATGTCGACCCCGGTGGACGGCTGCGCAGCCGCGATCGACGGCGCGACGTCGCCGTCGCGAATCAGGTTCACCCGGGCGCCAGATGCGCGCAGCTCGGCGATGAGCTCGTCGTGGCGGTCGCGTTCGAGGACGACGACGGTGAGGTCGCTCACCTCCATGCGCTTCGCCGCGGCGACCGCGTGAACGTTCTCGGTCGGCGACTTCTCGATGTCGATTGCGTGCGCCGCCTCCGGGCCGACGGCGATCTTGTTCATGTACAACGCAGCCCCGGGGAAGAACATGGAGCCGCGCTCGGCGACCGCGATCACCGTGATCGCGCCGGGAATCCCGAGTGCGGTCAGCCGCGTGCCCTCGAGCGGATCGACCGCGACGTCGACCTCAGGGCCCCAGCCGGCGCCGACGCGCTCGCCGTTGAACAGCATCGGCGCCTCGTCCTTCTCCCCCTCGCCGATCACGACGACGCCCTGCATGGTGACCGTGTTGATCATGCGCCGCATCAGGTCGACCGCGGCCCCGTCGGCGGCGTTCTTGTCGCCGCGGCCGATCCAGCGGGCGGCGCCCATCGCGCCCGCTTCCGTGACGCGCACGAGCTCGAGCGCGAGGTTCCGGTCGGGCACGGTCGGGTCGGGCACGGCGCTCACGGCACACCCGATCCTACTCCGGCCGGAGCCTCGGTGACGGCAGCGTCGGAGGGCTCCAGCGCCACCACGATCGCGCCCGCGAGCACCACGAGCGCACCGCCGACCAGGGTGGCGGCACCGACCTCTTCGTCGAGCAGCGCCCACGCCAGCAGCACGGCCGCGACGGGCTCCAGAAACGTGAGGACGCCGGCTGCCTGTGCCGTCACGCGCCGCAGCAGGAAGGTGTACACGAGCGTCGAGAGCCCCGTGAAGAGCACGCCCAGGAGCAGCACGGCGCCCCACTCCCGGCCGCCGCCCGGCAGCACGCGCCCGGCCAGCAGGAGCGCAGGTGCGACGGCGAGGGCGCCCACGAGGCAGTCCCAGAACGCCACCGTGAGCGGCTCCGCCTGCCCGAGCAGGAGGCGCTTCGAGAGGATCACGAGCACCGCGTAGGTGACCGCCGACCCCAGCCCGGCGGCAAGCGCCCACCCGCTCACGACATCGCCCCGGTCGCCGCCGGCAAGGGCGATCAGCACGATCCCCGCCGTCCCGGGCACGAGCGCGGCGAGCGCGACCCGCGACAGGCGCTCGGGCAGGAGCGCCGGCGCGAGGACGGCCAGCACGAGCGGCGCCGTGTAGAAGGTGAGCACGGCCAGGGCGACCGAGCCGAGCTTGACGGCCTCGAAGAAGAGCAGCCAGTGCGCGCCCTGCATGACGCCGAGCGCGACGAGCGCAGGCAGTCGCCCGCCCGGGCGCAGCGCCTCGGTGCGGCGCCACAGCACTGCCGCGAGACCGAGCGTCGCGGCCGCGAGCGCGAGACGCAGGAAGGCCAGCGGCGCGGCCCCGAGGTCGACGGCGGCGACGAGGACGGCGATCAGCCCCCACGACGTGGCGAGCCCGGCGAGCGCGAGGTTCGCGTACGGGCGGGGCAAGCCCGGTTCCTACATCCGCTCGGGCGCCTCGACCCCGATCAGGTCGAGGCAGCGGGCAACGACGGTCTTCGTCGCCAGGCAGAGGCCCAGGCGGAACTGCTCGCTCTCCGACCCGAGCACCTTGTGCTGGTGGTAGAAGCGGTGGAAGTCGTCGGCGACGCGGATCGCGTACGTGGGGATCGCGTGCGGCGCGCGGCGCTCAGCCGCCTCGGCGGCCACGGCGGGGAACTCGGCAAGCCGCTTGACGAGTTCGCGCTCCTCCGCCGCGAGCGCAACGCCTGCCGGGAGGTCGAGGCCCTCACCGGCATGGCCGGTGGGCGCGTTGCGCAGAATGCCGGCGATGCGCGCATGGGCGTACTGCACGTAGTAGACAGGGTTCTTCGCCGTCTTCTCGGCCGCCAGGTCGACGTCGATCTCGATCGTCTGATCGTGGCCCCGTGAGACGAGGTACCAGCGGGCGGCATCCACGCCGATCTCGTCCATGAACTCGTCGAGGAAGACGACGTCGCCGCGACGCTTCGACATCTTCGTCGCCTCGCCGCCCCTCGTCAGATGCACCAGCTGGTAGATCAGCACCTCGAGCGCGTCGCGCGGGTGGCCGAGCATCTCGGCCAGTGCCTGCAGCCGGGCCACGTAGCCGTGGTGGTCGGCGCCGAGCACGTAGACGAGCCGGTCGAATCCCCTCGCGTACTTCCGGCGCACATAGGCGGCGTCGGCGGCGAAGTACGTCGGCGTCCCGTCGGAGCGGACGAGCACACGATCCTTCTCGTCCCCGTGCGCGGCCGTCCGCGCCCACAGCGCCCCCTCCGACTCGTAGGTGTCGAGCAGCGCCACCGCCTCGGGGATCTCGGCCTCGACGACGCTCTGCCGCTCGTACGAGTCGAACTGGATGCGGAACCGCTCCAGGCTCGCCTCGATCAGCTGCAGCATGCGCGGCACCGGGTCGCCCGGCTCGCGCGCCAGGTCGGCCACGTAGGCGCCCCGGTAGCCGTCGTCGGGCGGCTCCTCCCCGCGCCGCGCCGCTTCGACCGACTCGCGGAAGCGGTCCATCTGCGCGCCGGTGTCGTTGTAGTAGTACTCCCGCTCGACGTCGTGGCCTGCGAAGGCGAGCAGCCGTGCCACGGCGTCGCCGTAGGCCCCGTTCCGGGCCGACGCGACGGTGATCGGCCCCGTCGGGTTGGCCGACACCATCTCGACCTGCACCCGCTCGGGCGCCGCGGCCGAGCCCGCGCCGAACGCGTCGGCGGCGGCGACGATCCCGCCGAGCACTGCGGCGAACCAGGCATCGTCGAGGAAGAGGTTGAGGAAGCCGGGGCCGGCGACCTCGGCCCGTTCCACGCCGGCGAGGCCGGCGACCCGGGCTGCGAGCTCCTCGGCGACCTCGCGCGGCTGGCGCTTCAGCTGACCGGCGAGGCGCAGCGCCACGTTCGTGGCGTAGTCCCCGTGTGACGGGTCGGAGGGCCGTTCGAGCTGGACGGGCGCGCCGGCGAGCCCGGAGAGGGCGCCGGCGAGCCGCTGCACCGGATCAGCCTCCAACGGTCGTCCCCGGAGCGAAGAGATCCTCGAGCCGGTGGATCTCGTCGGGGGTGCCGACGCCGATGAGCACGTCGCCGTGCTCGAGCACAGCGTCGGGCGACGGGGTCGTGTCGAACCCGCCGTCCTGCTTGCGGATCGCGATGATCATGGCTCCGGTGGCGTCGCGGACACGAAGGTCGCGGATCGACTGCCCGCAGGAGGGGCAGTCCCGCTTCACCTCGATCTCCTCGAAGCGCAGCTCGTGCCCTCCGGCCGTCGACACGATGTCGAGGTAGTCGGCGACCTGCGGCTTGAGCACGAGGTTCGCGATC
>DAIOGR010000222.1:0-4390 GCA_036745155.1 Gaiella sp. | reverse complement strand
CGCCCTTGTGCCAGTACTCCTGGCGCGACCGGCTCCAGAACCACGCCTCCCCTGACTCGCGTGTCCGGCGCAGTGCCTCCTCGTCCATGTAGGCGAGCATCAGCACCCGGCCTGAGCCGGCGTCCTGGACGATCGCGGGGGTCAGGTCCTGACGTTCCATCCCAGCTCCTTCAGCTCGGCCTTCAGCTCGGGCAGCCGCTCGGGCCGCTCGTGCACGATCGAGGCGATCAGCGCCGCCTCCGCGCCCACCTCGTATGCCTCGGCGAGATGGCGTGTCTCCCCCGCGCCCCCGGATGCGATCACGGGCACCTCGACGGCATCCGCCACCGCACGCGTGAGCTCCAGGTCGTAGCCCGCACGCGTGCCGTCCGCGTCGATCGAGGTGAGCAGGATCTCGCCGGCGCCGCGCTCGACGGCCTCACGAGCCCAGCCGACGGCGTCGCGTCCCCGTGGCGTCCGCCCGGCATGGGTCACGACCTCGCCTCCGCGGGCGTCGATCGCCACCACGACGGCCTGGCTGCCGAACTCCTCGGCGAGCCGGGTGAGGATCGACGGATCGTCGAACGCGGCGCGGTTGATCGCCACCTTGTCGGCTCCGGCGCGCAGCAGCGCCCGCGCATCGTCGAGACCTGTGACGCCGCCTCCCACGGTGAACGGGATCGAGAGCTCGTCGGCGGAGCGCGCGATCACCTCGAGCATCGGCCCCCGGCCCTCGAGGGTCGCGGTGATGTCCAGGAAGACGAGCTCGTCCGCTCCCAGCTCCGAGTAGCGCGTGGCGAGCTCGATCGGATCGCCCATATCGCGCAGGTCGACGAAGTTGACCCCCTTGACGACGCGGCCGGCGGCGACGTCGAGACACGGGATCACACGCTTCTTGACCATGCCAGGGCGTTCTCGAGGATCCGCGCACCGGCCTGGCCGCTGCGCTCCGGGTGGAACTGGACGCCGGCCAGCGGCCCCTCCTCGACCGCGGCGACGACCGCTCCGTCGTGCTCCACCGAGGCGACGACCACGGCGCGATCGCTGGGGGCGACTGCGTAGCTGTGCGCGAAGTAGACGTCCTCGTCCTCGCTTCCGGCGAGCAGCACGGACGGGCGTGTCACACGCAAGGTGTTCCAGCCCATGTGCGGAACACGCCGGGCCTGCAGACGGACGACGGGGCCTGCGAGCAGCCCGAGCCCGGCGCCGCCTTCCTCGCTCGCCTCGAAGAGGAGCTGCATGCCGACGCAGATGCCGAGCACGGGGCGGCCCGCGGCGGCTCGGGCGCGCACCGCATCGTCGAGGCCGGTCGCGGCGAGGCCGCGTGCGGCGCTCTCGACGTGCCCCACTCCGGCGATCACCGCCAGCGGCGCTGCTCGCACGGCAGCAGCATCGGTGCTGATCGTCGGATCCGCCCCGGCGCGCCGCAAGGCAGAGACGACCGACCTGAGGTTGCCGGCGCCGTAGTCGGCGAGCACGACGTTCACCGGGACACCGCTCCTGCGGGCCGGGGTGTCTCCCCCAGGGTGTCTCCCGGAGGGAGACACCCTTCGTGACGAGACCGCGACAACGTGTCCACAGGTCCTCGGCTCACGCGGCGCCTTTCGTCGAGCGGATGCCGGCACCGCCGGGTGCGACGGCCTGGCGGAGCGCCTGGCCCAGAGCCTTGAACGCGGCCTCGGCGACGTGGTGGTCGTCCACCCCGGAGGCCTCGACGTGCACGGTGCACCCGGCTTCCATCGTGAGGCGCTCGAGCGCGTGCGGGAGCAGCGACAGGGCAAGACCGCCGACGCGCTCACCCGTGAACGCCAGCGCGATCTCGGCGTGCGGGCGGCGCACGAGATCGACGGCCGCGAGCGCGCGCGCCTCGTCCATCGGCACGACCGCAGAGCCGTAACGGGCGACGCCTTCGCGGGTGCCGAGCGCCTGCGCGAGCGCGGTCCCGAGCGAGGCGAGGACGTCCTCGACCGTGTGGTGCTCGTCGACGTCCAGGTCGCCCCCCGCGACGCAGTCCAGGTCGAAGCCCGCGTGGAAGCTCATCAGGGTGAGGAGGTGATCCAGGAAGCCGACCCCCGTCTCGACGCGAGACCCGCCGGTCCCGTCCAAATCGAGCGTGATGCGAAGCGCCGTCTCGGTGGTGGTGCGAATCACGGTAGCCGAGCGTCCGGCGGGCGGCCCCGGCTCGGCTCCGAGAGCGCGGAGCAGGAGGTCGTTCTCGGACGGGCGGCGCAGCGTGATCCGGACTCCCTGCGGAAAGCGACGCACGATCAGGCCCTCGGCCTCGAGGCGATCGCCAACGGGCTCGTCGGTCGGAAGCCACACGAAGTTCCCGGCGGCCACCGGGGCGTCCCAGCCGGCGGCGGCGAGCGCCGAGCGGACGCGCTCCCGCTCGGCCAGCGTCGGTGCAAGGTCGAAGCGAGGGCTTCGCAACGCGGCCGCCGCGATCCGCGCCGCCGGCGCCGCGATCGGCGCCGGGGCCCGCCGCTCCTCGAGGAGCGCCGCGGTTGCCGGCGCCGCGACGGCATAGCCGACGCGGAGTGCGGCGAAGCCGAAGGCCTTGGAGAGGGTGCGGATGACGACCAGGTTGGGGGTCTCGGCGAGCATCGGCACAACCGACTCGGCGCCGAACTCGACGTACGCCTCGTCCACGACGACCACCGCGTCGGGGTGCGAGCGGGCGAGCTCGACGAGCTCGGCCGCGGGAGTCGTCTCCCCCGTCGGGTTGTTCGGATTGCAGCGCCAGATCAGAGCGGCGGCATCGACGTCCGCGGTCGTCTCGGCACCCGCCAGCTGTGTCGCGATTCGGTAGAGCGCGTACGTCGGTGCGGCCATCGCGGCGCGCAGGCCGGGGCCGAGGAAGGTGCGTGCACAGAGCAGGATCAGGTCGTCGGCCCCTGCGCCCACCACGACCTGCTCCCACGTCGTGGCTGCCCCCACATACGCTGCGGCAGCCTCGCGCAGCTCGCGGTAGAGGCCGTCGGGGTACTCGTTGAGGCGAGCGAAGCTCTCTGCCAGCGGCACCTGCGGAACCCCGGGCACCGGTGGTGTGTTCTGGTCGAACTTGAGCACCTGCTCGGGGTGGAGCCCGTGCCGCTCCGCCACCTCCGCCGCAGTCGAGGCCCAGGTGTACGACGCGAAGCCGTCCGGAAGAGGGATCGCTCGCGGGCTCGCCGGCGGGCCGCTCTCCTGCTCGCGGGGCGGGCGCTCGACGTCGCCGGTCGCGCCGCTCATCGAGCCGTCACCGCACGTTCGACCGCGGCCGCGTGCAGGGGCAAGCCTTCGACTCGCGCGAGCGGGCCGACCACCTCCGCCGCCGCAGCCACACCGGCGGGCGTCGCCCGCACGATCTGCAGCGGCTTCAGAAACGACTCGAGACCGAGCCCACCGGAGGAGCGCGCGAGGCCTCCCGTCGGCAGCACGTGCGTCGCACCCGCCGCGTAGTCGCCCACGACGGCGGAGCCGCCGACGAACACCGAGCCCGCGTTGCGAACACGGGCGAGCAGCGCGCCCGGGTCGGCCACGTGCAGCTCCAGGTGCTCGGGTGCGAACGACTCCGAACGAGCCAGCGCCTCGTCCAGCGAGCCCACCAGTTCCACCACGACGTTGTCATAATCGACAACGAGGCTGGCAACCCGGGCGGACAGGCCGGCGTCGGTCGTGAGCAGCAGCGCCTCGCTGTCCGGGCCGTGCTCGGCCTGGGCGAGGAGGTCGGCGGCACATGCGGCCGGGTCGGCCGTCTCGTCGGCGATCACGACCACCTCGCTCGGCCCTGCCGGGAGGTCGATGCCCACCCTGCTCGACACCAGCAGCTTCGCAGCCGTGACGAAGGCGTTGCCCGGCCCCACGATCTTGTCGACCGCGGGAATGCTCTCGGTGCCGTACGCGAGCGCCGCCACCGCCTGCGCGCCGCCGACCGCATAGACCTCGTCGAGCCCGAGCTCCCGCGCCACCACGAGCGTTGCGTCGACCGGCCGCGGCGTGACGACGGCGATCCGGCGCACACCGGCCACCTGCGCGGGCACGGCCGTCATCACGAGCGACGACGGCAGCGGCGCGCGGCCGCTTGGCACACACACGCCGACGGCGTCGAGAGGGAGCCAGCGCCGCTCGGAGACGATGCCGGGAGCTGCCTCGACCGAGGTGTCGGCGGGGCGCTGCGCCTCGCTGAAGAGCCTGACCGCCCGGATCATGCGCCGGAGCGCCTCGAGCACGTCGGGTGGGACCTCTGCGCCCCGGATGCGCTCCGCCGGCACGCGCAGCCCGTCGGGGCGCGGTCCGTCGAAGCGCTCGGTCCACTCGAGCAGGGCGGCATCACCACGCTCCCTGACGTCGGAGACGATCGGCGCGACCGCGGCGAACGCGTCGTCGAGCGCGGCGCCTCTCACGAGATCAGCCGCTCGATGGGGAGAAC
>DAIOGR010000221.1:2441-4390 GCA_036745155.1 Gaiella sp. | reverse complement strand
GCGATCGCTCCGATGATGGCGAGCCCCATGCCGTCCTCTCGCTCGACACCGGCGGTACTGTCCTGGCCGGGGTGAGAGACGCCGACGCCGTCGTCCTCGACGGTGATGGCGATGACGCCGTCCCTTGCCTCGATCGTGACACGCACGGGCCCGTCCGTGCCGCGGCCGGCGTAGGCATGGCGTACCGCGTTCCCGCAGGCTTCCGTGACCGCGAGCTTGAGGTCTGCGAGAACCTCGTCCTCGATGGCGACGGCGCGTGCGACGCCGGCAAGCGCCAGGCGGGCCAGGATCAGGTACTCCGCCCGCGCGGGAAAGGACAGCCGGACGACCGAGTCGGTCACGGTCACGGCAGCGTATCTCCGTCGTCTTCGAGCCGGCCGCGCATGACGTCGAGGGAGTGCCTCAGCAACCGGGAGACGTGCATCTGCGAGATCCCGAGCTCCAGGGCGATCTCCGACTGGGTGCGGCCGCCGAAGAAGCGGAGCTCCACGATCCGGCGCGACCTGGGATCGAGGGCGGCGAGCCCCGCATCGACGATCGCCGACTCCTCGACCTGCGCGAAACCCGGGTCGGTGCTGCCGAAGACCTCCCGGTACGAGTCGTCCTCGCCGTCGTCGAACTGCGTGTCGTAAATGGATCTCGTCGAGTAGGCGTTTGCCACGTCGAGCGCGTCGACGATCTCGTCCTCCGCGACGTCGAGAGCCTTGGCGAGATCGCCGACCGTCGGCGACTTGCCGTGCTCTGCGGTCAGCTGCTCGACCGTGCGGGTCACCCGGAGGCTCAGCTCCTTCAAGCCGCGAGGCACGTGCAGCGCCCATGCGCGGTCGCGAAAGTGACGGCGGATCTCGCCCACGATCGTTGGAATCGCAAAGCTCTTGAACGGGACTCCACGAGCCGGATCGAAGCGCTTCAGCGCAAGCACGAGCCCGATCGATCCCACCTGAACCAGGTCCTCGAGCGCCTCGCCCCGGCCCGCGTAGCGTGACGCAAGCGCCCGCACGAGCGGCAGATGCTGCTCGAGGACGGCTTCCTGCGCGCGCTCGTCCCCATTGCACGCCCGGTCGATCAGCTCCTGCAGCTGCACACCCTCCATCACCGCGATCATTCCGCGGGCTGCTCGCTCAGCAGGACCGTCAGGACGGCGTGGTGCCCCTCAGAGGTGACGCGCGAGTCGACCTCGTCGACGAGCGGCGCCACGACCCGGCGGATCGCCGAGTCTGCGAGTGGATCGGCTGCGAACGGCCCCACCGTGAGACACAGGCGATCGCTGAGGACGTCTACCTCGAGGTGGAGGCGCTCGTCGGCGACGGGAGCGCGGGAGAGGCTGTCGAGCGCAAGGCCGAGCTCCTCGACTCGATCGACGGGAACGTCGAGTCGAGCGGCGACCCCGCCCAGCACGAGCCGGCCGACGGATCGGAAGCGGGGGTCGTGCGGCCAATCCAGCGTGATCTGCGTGGTGACGGGGGTGCTCACGTGGCGTCCACTGCGACGCCCAGCCGGTCGAGGGCGGCGGAGCGCGAGTCTGCGAGTGAAAGCACGCGGTCGAGAGAGGTAATCTCGAAGACCCGTCGCAGATGCTGGTCGGGACAGGCGACGGCCAAGCGCCCGGAGAGCGGCGTCAGCCGCTTCAGCGCTCCCAGCAGGACCCCGAGTGTCATGGAGTCGATGAACGTCGCGTCCGAGAAATCCACGACGACCCCGCGGGCGCCCTCGTCGATCGCGGCGCCGAGCGCCGCCCGAAGCTCGGGCGCCGTGTGCAGGTCAGCCTGGCCCACGACCGCGATGACCCGTGCGCCGCCGGGGGCCGGTGACGACGTCACCGAGAAGTCATGATCCCTGTCGACAGACACCCTGAGCCCGACGATACCCGCAATCGCTCCGGCTCAAACATCGTCGCACGAAACCCATTCCAGGCCGGGCTGGTCGTAGAACGACGCCTCCCCCTGGTG
>DAIOGR010000221.1:0-2341 GCA_036745155.1 Gaiella sp. | reverse complement strand
CGCCGTGCTTCCTCGTAGAGCTGATCCCTCGTTCGGCCGCGCGGACCGTCGTGAGAGCGGAGTCCCCCTCTCCTGCCGGAGGAGATGTCCTCCTGCGACAGCCTCGAAGCCGTGCGGGACTCGCCGTGGCGAGCCCGCTCCTTGTTGACGGTACGGGCGGCAATCTCCTCCGCGGTGTTCTCCTGCTCGCCGCGGTCGAGCAGCGAGTCCTTGATGTGCTCGTACTGCCGCGCCCGCTTGCTTCCCTTCTTGACGCCGCGAGGTGGCATCTCAGATCCTCCTTCGTCGTCCGACGAAGGGCGCCTACCCCGCATCCCCCGCTTCGAAACCAGCTCCGCGGGCGTCCTGCAGACGGGAGATGGCGACGTGAAGCTCGTCACAGACGGGCGTGACGTCGGCGAGCTGGACGAGATCGATTACGCGTCGCACGGGGCTCGCGAGGGGCACGACGAACACCACGCTCGCCCCCACCTCCTTGGCGGCGCGGCCGACACTGAACAGGGCGTGTAGTCCTGCGCTGTCGATGAACGAGAGCGGGCCGAGGTCGATCGCGAACCGGTCGGCGCTGCGCAGCCCGCTGAGCTTGTCCCTGAAGGCCTGCGCTCCGAACGTGTCGAGCTCTCCGCTGACCGTCAGCACCTGAAGCCCGTCACGGCTCTCAATGGTCATCTGCTGCATGCGCTCCACCCTCCCCGGCTCGTTCGCGCGAGAGCGCGCGTTCCATGATGACGCGTGTTCCTCCATCACCCTGCTCGACCGTCAGACTCGTCATCAGAGCCTGGATCAGACGCAGGCCCAACCCTCGCTCAGGGCGCTCGCGCGGCTCTCGCCAGGTGCCGGTGTCCGACACCTCGACCGTGACCCGGTCGCCGGCAAGCGTCGCCTGCACACCGATGAGCGGCTCTGCGGGATCCCTGGCGTGCTCGACCGCGTTCGCACTCGCCTCCCAGGTCGCCAGAATCAGATCTCGCCTGTCGTTCTCCGAGATCCCGCCCCGGTCGAGCCATTGCCCGAAGGCGTCGCGGAGCTCGACGAGTGACCCACGATCTGCTGGGACGTGCACGGCGAACTTCCCGAGCGGCGCCCGGTCGAGGGCAACAGCGAGCACGGCGATGTCATCGCCCCGATCGGCGTCACCGACGAGGCGGTCGATCACGAGGTCGACAACCTCTTCCGGATCGAAGGTCGCCTCCGCGGCCGCCTCGACGAGGAGCCTGAGACCCTCGTCGAGCGACCGGTCGCGCCGTTCGACCAGCCCGTCCGTGTAGAGCACGATCACCGAGCCCGGATCGAGCGTCGTCGACCAGGCCTCGTAGGTCGTGTCGGGGTCGACACCGAGGGGGAGCCCGCGGCCGCCCTCGAGCATGCGCGGCGCTCCCCCGGGCGTCAGGACGAGCGGCGGCAGATGACCTGCCGAGATCACCGAGGTCTCGTGTGTCTTCGGATCGACCGTGACGAAAGCGAGTGTTGCGAACGGCGCGTCGGTGTACCCGTCCAGCAGCCGATTCAGCTTCGTCACGATCCGGCCAGGATCAGCTGAGTCGAGCGTCAAGGCCCGCATGCCGTTCCGCAGCTGCGCCATGGTCGACGCAGCCTGAACGCCTTTGCCGACGACGTCTCCCACCACGAAGGCAAGGCGCCCGTCCGCCAGTGGGATCGTGTCGAACCAGTCCCCCCCGACGTCCATGGCTGCCGTGCCGGGGAGGTAACGGGCAGCGACGGTGGCACCCTCGAGCGAAGGCAGCGTCTCCGGCAGCACACTCCGCTGCAGCGTCTCCGCGATCGTCCGCTCGGTCTCGTAGCGCTGGGCACGGTCGAGCGCCTGGCCGCACTGGCTGGCGATGGCCTCGATGAACGAGCGCTCGTCGCGCGCGAGCGGCCCCGGTCGATCCCACACGAGCACCGTGACGGCGAACGGCTTTCCTCCCGCGACGACGGGAACGAAGGCAAACGACCGGTCCCTGTGCGGGTCCGCCAGGCTGCGCGCATCCGGATAGGCGGCGAGTAACTGATTCGCGTCGTCGAAGTACAAGGCCCGGCGGGCTGCGACCGAGTCCAGCAACGGTGTCCGTCTCTCGGTCGTGGGGTCGAGCCATGCGGTCGGGACGAGCGCGTAATCGTCCTTCCACCGAGGGGCCCGAGGAGCCCTCGACTGCTCGTCCAGGATGCCCATGGCGACAGCGGACGCGTCGATCGCGGCCGACACCTGGCGGAGGAAGACGTCGACGACCTCGTCGGGGGTGAGCGCGCCGGAAAGAGCGGTCGTCAGCTCCTGCAGCCGGTCCGCCCGGCGGCGCATCACACGCTCCTCGTCGAAGAGCCTGCTTCGCTCGAGCGGCTG
>DAIOGR010000220.1:0-4399 GCA_036745155.1 Gaiella sp. | reverse complement strand
ACGTCGAGCCCGACACCGTGCCCGAGCGAATGGAAGAAGCCGTCCCTGAGAGGCTCGCCGTCCGGATGGGACAACTTCGTCAGATGACCACGCTCCTCGAAGAAGAGGCACACGGCATGGTTCATCTCCGCGCCGTCCACGCCGGGCCGAACCATCGAGATCGCCAGCGCGAGCGCCTCGACGCAGTCGCGATGCCATTGCGTCAACGTGTCGTCGGGCGCCCCGACGCGAAACGTCCGCGTCATGTCGCCGAAGCAGGCGCTCTCGACGTGCCGCGGGAAGAAGTCGCAGAGCACCACGTCGTCGTTCTCGACGCGGCCCGAGCCGCTGTCATGACCGTTCGCCGCCTGTGCCCCGTGTGCTACGACGAGGTCGTCGCCGCGGCAGCCGAGCCTGCCGAAGGCGTCGGTAGCGAGGGCTTTCAGCAGCTCGCACGTGAGCGGCTCGCCGTCGAGGACGCGACCGCCCTCGCCCGGCTCCGAGCGCCGCAACGCGTCCGCCACGGCGGCCATGCCGGCCTCGGCCGCGCGCTGCGCGACGCGGATCCCCTCGAGGTGGTGAGGGCTCTTGGCCCGGCGCCGGTCGTCGAAGAGGCGCTGGTCGACCGTCAACTCGACGCCGTCGGCGCGGAGCGCGTCGGCGACGGCGAGCGGGAAGGTCTCCGGCACCACGGCGGACCGCAGGCCGAGGGAGCGCACGTAGCGCACGCACTGCACCGGCCAGATCTCGTAGACGTCGTCGACCTCGGCGAGGATGTCCTCGACCGTGAAGCTCTCGGAGGGGACGATCTCGATGCCCGGATCGGCCTCCACGATGCGGTCTCCCTCAATGCTCCACACGATCGCGACACGGCGGCCGGCAAGCTCCGCGTAGACGAACGGATCGCCGATCGCGACCTTGACCGCGTGGCGCAGCTCGCTGCTGCGCTCGCTGTCACCGATCAGAAGCACGTCGGGCACGGGCGCGCAGCGTACCGCTAGGGTCACCGGTCATGAGCGACGACCTGAAGGCACTGAGAGAGCGCCTGGCCGAGGTCTCCGACCTCTCCCGCTCGGCCGGCGTGCTCGGCTGGGACCAGCGGGTGACGATGCCGCCGAAGGGCACCGAGGCGCGCGCGGAGGCCCTTGCCACGCTCGGCCGGATCGCCCACGACCGTTTCACAGATCCCGAGATCGGGCGTCTCCTCGATCGGCTCGCACCGCTCGAGGAGTCCCTCCCGTACGACTCGGACGACGCCAGCCTGATCCGGGTCACCCGGCGCGACTGGCTGAAGGCCTGCAGGGTGCCGACCGAGCTCCGCGTCGAGATGACGCGTGCCGCCGCCCGCGGGCACCAGGCCTGGGTCGAGGCCCGCCGCATGAGCGACTTCCGCTCCTTCCTGCCCTTCCTGCGCGCGAACGTCGAGCTGAAGCGGCGCTACGTCGAGTGCTTCGACCCGTCCGACTCGCCCTACACGCCGCTGCTCGACGACTACGAGCCCGGCATGGCGACGGCGGAGGTGAAGGAGGTGTTCGCCGTGCTGCGCCCCGCGCTGACCGAGCTCGTCGCCTCGGCTCCACGTGTCGAGGCGTCGTTCCTGCGCGGGCAGTTCGCGCCGGAGGCCCAGCGCGCGTTTGCCGAGAGGGTGCTCGCCACCCTCGGCTTCGAGGAGGGCGCCTGGCGGCTCGACCGCACCGCCCACCCGTTCTGCACGTCGTTCTCCAACCGGGACGTGCGACTGACGACCCGCTACCACGAGGACAACCTGGAGTCGATCTGGTCGACCATGCACGAGGCGGGCCACGGCCTGTACGCGCACGGCATCGCGGACTCGCTCCTGCGCAGCCCGCTCGGCGGCGCCCCCTCGCTCGGCGTGAACGAGTCGCAGAGCCGTACCTGGGAGAACCTGGTCGGCCGCAGCCACGCCTTCTGGACGCACTGGTACGGCTCGCTGCAGGAGACGTTCCCGGCGCAGCTCGGCAATATCGAGCTGGACGCCTTCGTCCGGGCGATCAACCGGGCCGAGCCCGGCCTGATCCGCGTCGACGCCGACGAGACGACGTACTCGCTCCACATCATCCTCCGCTTCGAGCTCGAGCAGGAGCTGATCGAGGGAACCGTCGCGCTCGAGGACCTGCCGGAGATCTGGAACGCCCGCATGAAGGAGTTCCTCGGGGTGGACGTGCCCGACGACGCCCACGGCGTGCTCCAGGACGTGCACTGGTCAGGTGGCGGCATCGGCTACTTCCCGACGTACGCGCTCGGCAACGTGATCTCGCTCCAGATCTGGGCAAAGGTGCGTGAGGCGCTGCCCGACCTCGACGCACAGATGGCGGCAGGGGAGCTCGGCCCGCTCTCGGACTGGCTGCGGGACAACCTCTACTGCCTCGGCCGCAAGCTGACGCCGAAGGAGACGCTCGAGCGGGTCACCGGGTCGGGCGCGCTCGACCCGCAGCCATACCTCACCTACCTGCGCGACAAGCAGTCCGGGGTGTGAGAGACGCCGTGCCGTCCCGGTCGCGCACGCACGTCCCTCGGGCACTGCTCGCCGCGCCCGGCCGCAGGGAGAGAGGCGAAAGGCTTGCGTGACCGGGCTGGGTGAGCGGCAGCGCGAGACGGTGCGCGATCTGCTCGCCGGGCTCGAGCACGACGTTCCGGTGCGGCTCGTGGTCGGCCCGGAGGTGACGCCGGTGACGGTGATCGTGGCGGGGCGTGACCTCGACTTCGGCGCGGAGGCGCGCGCCCTGCTGGAGCAGGTGGCGGAGCTGTCCGACCAGGTGACCCTCGACGTGGAGGAGACGTCCGAGCCCGGACGCTGGCCGGAGATCACGATCGGAGACGGGCTGCGCTACCACGGGCTCCCGTGGGGTTACGAGCTCTCGACCGTGATCGGCGCGATCGTCGAGGCGGGGAAGCGAGCGAGCACGCTGTCGGCCGACTCGCTCGCCGCGCTCGCGACGCTGCCACGCCCGGTCGAGATCGAGGTGTACGTCACCCCGACCTGACCGCATTGCCCGCCGGCCGTGCTGCTGGCGTACCGATGCGCACTGGCCGCGCCGAACGTGACCGCCGCCGCGGTCGAGGCGACCGAGTTCGCCGCGGAGGCCGACCGGCTCGGGGTCGTCTCGGTGCCTGCGATCGTGATCGACGGCCGGCTGCAGTACGCCGGCGCCGTGCCGGAGCACGCATTCGTGCAGAGGCTGCTCGCCGCCGTGGAGTAGCGAGGCCGGCGGTTCGCCACCGCCCCGGCCTGCCTCGGGCTCACGCCTACAATCGAGGCAGTGGACGTTTTCGGCAGAGCGCAAGCGGTGTTCGAGTCGTGCGACGCACTCGTCCAGGCCGACCTCCCGGCCAATGCCGTCCTGTTCGACGCGCACACGCATCTCGGGGACGACATCGACGGCATGGCCGGCCGCTCGGACGAGCTCGTGGCGATGCTCGGGTCGCACCGTTTCGCGGGCGCGTTCACCTTCTGCCTCGACGAGCCCGACAAGTCGCCTGCGTTCAGCGCCGCCAACGACCGCACCCTCGCGTACGCCCGCGAAGTGGGGGACCTGCTCGTCCCGTTCGCCCGCCTCGACCTCGAGGACGGGCCGATCGAAGAGGCGATTCGCTGCCTCGACCTGGGCGCCCGCGGCATCAAGCTGCACCCGCGGGCGCAGAAGTTCTCGCTCGGCGACGAGCGGCTCGCGCCCGTCTTCGAGCTCGCCGTTGCCCGCAACGTCCCCATCCTGATCCACGGCGGGCGAGGGCTGCCTCCGATCGCCGACCAGCTCGCCTCGCTCGTCGAGCGCTTCGCCGGAGTGCAGCTCGTGATCGCGCATGCGGGCATCGCAGACATGGCAGGCCTGGCCGGCCACTTCCACGGCGTGCCCGGCGTGTACTTCGACACGTCGGTCTTCAGCGCCGTCGACCTGCTCGACCTCTTCCGCCAGGTGGCGCCCGAACAGGTCCTCTTCGCGACCGACTACCCGTACGGCCGGCTGCCGAACGCGCTGCTGCTCACGTTGCGGGTGGCGCGCCTGGCGGGTCTCGACGAGACGCAGATCCGCGGCGTCCTCGGCGAGACGGCGGCGGGGGTCGCGCGCGGGGCGCCACCCCCGCGCCTGACGGCGCCGCGCGGGCCGCAGGCGCTCGTGCAACCGCTCACGTTCGCGCGGATCCACCAGTACATCGCGATGGCGACGCCGCTCCTGTGGCTGCGTCAGCCCGACGCGATCGGCGGGCTCGGGCTGGCGGTGAACGCGGCGCTCGAGGACAACGGGCACCTCGAGGAGGCGGAGTGGATGCGCGACGCGCTCGTCACCGCCGGCGAGCTGTGGCAGCTACTGGCTACGACCGAGGACGACCGCGAGCGCCGGCGCATCGCACGCGCGGCCATCGGGCTCGTTCACGTCGCCGACGTGCTCGCCGTCACGAC
>DAIOGR010000219.1:0-4408 GCA_036745155.1 Gaiella sp. | reverse complement strand
CACCTGTGGCAGAACGTCGTGCTCGCCGAGTGGGCGCCGCTCCTGCTCGTGCTCGGGCTGCCTGCCGCGCTCGCCGCACGCCTGGCGCGACCCGCGGCGGTGCGCGCGCTCACGAATCCGTTCGTGGCGCTCCCCGTCTGGATTGCGAACTACGCCCTCTGGCACGTGCCCGTCCTCTACGACACGTCGCTGCGCCACCCGCACTCGCTGCTCGTCGTCGAGCACGCCCTCTACCTGCTCACGGGCATCGCGATGTGGTGGCCCGTCTGGCAGGACGTGCCTCACCGCCTCTCGAGCCAGAGCCGCGCCGCCTACGTGTTCGCCGGCTTCGTGCTCTCGGCACCACTCGGGCTCGTGCTGGCGCTCGTGCCAGAGCCGCTCTACGACTTCTACGCGTCGGCGCCGGAGCGGCTGTGGGGCCTCTCCCGCATCGCCGACCAGCAGTACGGCGGCATCGGGATGGCGTCCGAGCAATCGGTTGTCTTCTTCGCCTTCTTCGCCTACTGGTTCATCCGCTTCCTGCACGAGCAGGACCGGCACGATCTTCGATCCGGAGAGCAGCGTTGACCCGCGGCAGCGCGCTCCGTAGGCTCGAACGTGTGCGCCGCGCCTTCGTCGTCTTCGCCCTGCTCGCCTGTGCCCTGCCGGCCCAGGCGGCGGTCGCGTCCGGCTTCGCGGACGGCGTCGCGGCGGGCGAGGTCCGGCCGGCGGCAGCAATCCTGTGGACACGGGCGCCGCAAGCGGGGCCGCTGCGCGTGGAGGTGTCGGCGCGCCGCTCGTTCGCCGGGCTGCCGATCACGAAGCAGGCGACGGCGGTCGAGGCTTCGGATCTGACGGTGCGCGTTTCGCTGACGGGTCTCACGCCCGCGAGCCGCTACTTCTACCGCTTCCGGCAGGGCACGCAGCTGAGCCCGGTGGGCAGCTTCCGTACCGCGCCGCCGCCGACGCAGTCGGCGGCCGTGCGCTTCGCCGTCTCCGGCGACGCCGACGCGACCCCGGGGCCCGACGGCAAGCCCGGCTTCAACCGCTTCGAGGTGTACGGCCGCATGGCCGCCGAGCGCAACGACTTCAACATCAACCTGGGCGACACGATCTACTCGGACAGCGAGCTCTCCGGCTCCAAGCCGGCGCTCACCGTGCCTGCGAAATGGGAGAAGTACCGCTTCGGGCTGGCGCTGCCGGGCCTGCGCGCCCTGCGTGCCGGCACCGGCCTCTACAGCCAGCCGGACGATCACGAGTACGTCAACGACTTCTCCGTGCCCGAGCACGGCACCGCCCTCTACCAGGCCGGCGTCAAGGCTTTCGGCGACTACGCCCCCGTCTCCTGGAGCCCGAGCCGAGGCTTCTACCGCACGTTTCGCTGGGGCCGGCACCTCGAGCTCTTCTTCCTCGACGAGCGCTCCTTCCGCAGCGCCAAGGTGGCGAACGAGTGCGGCGGCGACCTCGCCCCGACCGCCCCGCCGGCGGTGCGCGCCGCGTTCGCCACGCTGATCCCGCCGCTCGGCAAGGCGGTCGCGCAGTCGTGCCTCGACGCGATCGCCGATCCTGCCCGCACGATGCTCGGCCCCGGCCAGGAGGCGGCGTTCCTCCAGGCGATCCGCGCCTCGACGGCGACCTTCAAGGTCGTCGTCAACGAGGTGCCGATGCAGCAGTTCTACCAGCTGCCCTACGACCGCTGGGAAGGGTACGCGGCGGCGCGCACGAGGCTGCTGCAGGCGCTCAAGGGCGTCCGCAACGTCGTCTTCCTCACCACCGACACCCACGCGAACATGATCGGCGAGATCCGCCTGCAGACCCTCGAGGGGCCTCCGGTCGGCACCGGCATCTGGGAGGTCGTCACCGGGCCGGTGGCGACGAACACCTACGCGAAGGAGATCGACGCCGTGATCGGCGTCCCCGGCACCGGCGATTTTGTCACCGCGCTCTTCCTGAAGCCGCCGCCGCCGCGCGGAATCGGCATGCAGTGCGCCGCCACCGACGTCTTCAGCTACAGCGAGGTCGTCGTCACCGCCGCCACGCTGACGGTCACGCCCAAGACCGCCGCCGGTGCCCGGGTGGCGGAGAAGACCGGCGCGGTCTGCGCACCGCTCGTCCTGCGCGCGCGCTGAGCAGCGGGCGCCGGGGCTTGGAGCCCGGGCAGGGATGTCGGGACCGGCCCGTATGCTCGACCGATGGAAGAGCGCCTGATCCGCTTCCGCCCGCGCGCGATCCTGGTCGTGCTCGGGGTGATCCTGGCGGCCGCAGTCGTGCTCGAGGTCCTCTGGGTGGCGCGCTCGGTGCTGATCTGGGTCCTGATCGCGATCTTCCTGGCCATGGCGTTGAACCCCGCCGTCGACTGGCTCACCGCCCGCGGCATCCGGCGCGGCGCCGCTGTGGGGATCGTCTTCGTGGGCACGATCCTCGTGATCGCCGGCATCGCGGCGACCTTCGTGCCGACGCTCGTGCGAGAGGTCAACGACCTCGTCGACGCCGTGCCGGGTTACCTGGACGATCTCACGCGTGGCCGCGGCCGGCTCGGATTCCTCGAGCGCGACTACCAGATCGTCGAGAAGGTGCGGGACGCGATCGAGAAGAGCGGCGCGAGCGGCGTGCTCGGCCTCTCCACCACCGCGCTCTCGCTGACGAAGAGCGTGATCAACGCGATCGTGGCCATCGTCACCATCGCCTTCCTGACGCTGTTCATGCTGCTCGAGGGCCCGGCCTGGGTCGAGCGCGCCTACGGTCTCCTGCCCGAGCCGTCTCAGCCGCGCTGGCGGAAGGTCGGCAGCGACATCTACCGGACGGTCGGCGGGTACGTCACCGGCAACCTCACGATCAGCCTCATCGCCGGCGTCGCGTCGACGGTGGTGCTGCTCGTCCTCGGCGTCCCCTACGCCGTCGCCCTCGGGCTGATCGTGGGCTTGCTCGACCTGATCCCGCTCGCCGGCGCGTCGATCGCGGCCGTGCTCGTGAGCACCGTCGGCTTCCTCCACTCGACGACGGCCGGGATCGTCTTGATCGGGTTCTTCATCCTCTACCAGCAGCTCGAGAACCACGTCCTGCAGCCGCTGGTGTACGGCCGCACGGTGCAGTTGTCGCCGCTCGTCGTGCTCGTCGCCGTCCTGATGGGCGCGGAGCTGGCCGGCGTGATCGGCGCGCTCGGCGCGATCCCGATCGCGGGGTCGATCCAGGTGCTCATCGTCGACTGGCTCGCCGAGCGGCGGCGCCGGATCGTGGAGCCGGCGGGACCGCCGCCGTCGGCCGTCGAGCTGCCGTCGTAGAGGTGCCCGGCGGGGCCGAGTCGCGCGGGGTCGCACGCTACCGTGCGCTGCTGCAGCGTCCCTCGGTGCCGGCCCTGTTCGGCTGGGCGATCGTCGCGCGTCTTCCCATCGGGATGACGGGGTTGGCGCTCGTGCTGCTCGTGCGCTCCACGGGAGCCGGGTACGGCGAGGCCGGGGTCGTCGCGGCTGCCTACACCGCTGCCGTGGCCGTCGGCGCCCCGTATGCGGGGCGCCAGGTCGACCGTCGCGGTGCGGTGCCGGCGCTCCGGCTGCGGATGGTCGTGTTCCCCGGGCTGCTCGCGCTGCTGGCCGTGCTCGGGGCGGTCGACGCCCCGCTGGGCCTGCTGGCCGTGGCGGCGGCGGCCGCCGGCGTGACGCTGCCGCCCGTCTCGTCCGCGCTCCGGTCGATCTGGCCACGGGTCGTCGGCGAGGACGACGCGCGTACCGCCTACGCGCTCGAGGCGGCGCTGCAGGAGGTGATCTTCGTCGGAGGCCCGCTGATCGTCGCAGTGCTCGCGGCCTTCTGGGCCGCGGCCGGCGTGCTCGGTGCGGCCGGCTTCGCGGCTGTCGGCACCTATGCCTTCGTCAGGCTCGGGCCGGTGCGCGCTGCCGGGCCGGCCGACCACCGGCACGGATCGCCGCTCGGCGCGCTTTCCTCGGCGGGCGTGCGCACGATCACCTCGCTGGCGCTCTTCCTCGGCCTCGCCTTCGCCTGTGTCGAGATCGCCGTGCCGGCCTTCGCCGAGCAACACGGCGGGCGGGCGCTCGCCGGGATCGCGCTCGCAGGCTTCTCCGGTGGAAGCCTCGTCGGCGGGCTCGCGGCGGGCCTGCGCCCCTCGAGCAACGAGCCGCGTCGCTTGCTCCTCGGGGGGGCAGTGCTCGCGGCGGTGCTGGCGTTGCCCTTGCTCTCGACCTCGCTTGTCGCCATGACGGCGCTGCTCTTCCTGGCCGGCCTGCCGATCGCGCCGATGGTGGCCGCCGCCTACGGGATCATCGGCCGGGTCGCGGCGCTCGGATCGGTGGCCGAGGCCTTCTCGTGGTTCGGCACCGCCGTGTCGACCGGCTTCGCCGGCGGGGCGATCGCCGGAGGCTGGCTGATCGACGAGCACGGCTGGCGCTCGTCGGTCGGGCTCGGCGTCGCCTTCGCG
>DAIOGR010000218.1:0-4412 GCA_036745155.1 Gaiella sp. | reverse complement strand
AGGAAGGAGCCGAGATGCGCGAAGGCACAGGTCGTGATCCCGAGCCCGACCGTTGGCTGTCCGGGCTTCGCGTCCTCGTCACGGGCGCCGCCGGAGTGCTGGGACGCGCGCTCGTCGCCGAGGCAGATCGGCGGGGAGCGGCGGTGGTGGCCGCCGGACGCCGTCCGACGATCGACACGGCAGATCTCCCGTCAGCTGCGGTTCGGCTCGCGGCCGACCTCCGCGATCCCGCGGAGTGCCGCGGGCTCGTCCACGAGGCGGCGCGCCGGCTGGGCGGCCTGGACATCGTGGTCAACAACGCGGCCACGCTCGTGCGGAAGGAGTTCAGGCAGCTCGAGCTGGACGAGCTGCAGGCCGCCTGGGAGGTCAACCTGCGCGCGCCCGCACTGATCATGCAGGAGAGCTTCGGGTACCTCCGCCAGGGCACGTCTCCGGCAATCGTCAACGTCGTCTCGACCGCAGGAGTCTCCGGCGGGATCGCGACCGTGAGCGCCTACGGCATGAGCAAGGCCGGCTTGATCGTCCTGACCAAGGCGGTCGCCCGCGAGTACGGGCCCTTCGGCATCCGCGTCTTTGCGCTGTCGCCCCCCTCGCTCGACTCCGAGATGCAGCGCTCCCTCCCGCAGGAGCACAGGAACCAGGTCAAGGCCATGAATGTCCTCGGCCGGCCGGCACCGCCCGAGGACGTCGCGCGGTACACCCTGCTCACCGCGAGCGGGCTCGGCGGGCTCGTCACGGGCACGATGGTCGACCTGACCGCGACCGCCTACTGATGAGCGCCGGGACGAGGACGCTGTACGCCGGCGCCGCGCGGCGAACGATCAACCCCCCGCTCGGCACGCGACAGACAGGCTTCCGGCTCTTCGGCAACCCCGTCCAGGCGATCGAGAGCGACCTCGCCGCGACCGCTCTCGTCCTCGGTGACGAGAGCACCAGGGTCGTGGTGATCGGCATCGACCTGTCGCTCGTGGGCATCGACCTGTCGCTGCGTGACCAGCGTCCGGCGCAGGAGCTGCGGGTGGAGATCGCAGAGGCGCTCGGGATCCCGGTCGCCCACGTCCTCCTCAACACGAGCCACACCCACGCCGGCGTCGCCCTCCCCGACTACATGCCCGACTCGGACGAGCAGATGGCCCTGAAGGAGCACTACCGGCGCTCTCTCGCCCGCTCGCTCGTGGAGGCAGCCGTCGAGGCGGACGCGCGGCTGCAGCCGGCCCGGCTCGGCTGCGGCTGGGGGGAGAGCGCGATCGGCGTCTACCGCCGCGAGGTGCGGGACGGCCACGACGTCCTCGGCGAGGTGCCCGAGCACCCGATCGACTCGTCCGTCGGCGTGATCCGCGTCGACGACCTCGACGGCAACCCGATCGCCATCGTCTTCCGCTACTCGTGCCACCCCGTCACGATGGGCCCGCGCTCGGCCGTCGTATCGTCGGACTACCCGGGAGCGGCGCGCGAGGTCGTCGAGCGCAGCCTCGGCGGGCTCGCGCTCTTCCTCCAGGGGGGAGGCGGCAACGTCAACCCCCGGGCGGGGATGGGGCTCGAGATCGACTGCCGCGACACGAAGAACCGGGTCGGCCTGGAGCTCGGAGGCGAGGTCGTGAAGGTCGCCGCAGGGATCCGCACGAGCACGCGCGCCGGCGAGCGCAGGCAGCTCGGCAACGTGCCGAACATCCTCGTCACCCCCTGGGAGCAGGTCGACGGCGCAGGGTGCACGCACCTCGCGGCAGCCGAGACGACTGTCGAGCTCGACTACGTGGAGCTGCCGCGTCCCGAGCAGGCGAGCGCGATCCTGGAGCGGTGGCAGCGGACGCTCCACGAGCGACGCGGGGAAGACGCGCAGGAGTGGGAGATCCGCGTGGCCGAGAAGTACGAGGACTGGGCCCGTCTCCTGGTGGAGGCGGCCGCCCACCCGCGCCCGACCTGCGACCTCCACCTGCAGGCGATCCGGGTCAACGACATCGTGATCGCAGGGATGAACGCCGAGCTGTTCTTCGAGACCGGGGTCGAGCTCCGGGACCGCTCGCCCCTCCCCGACACGTTCGCGCTCGGCTACACGAACGGCACGATCGGGTACCTGCCGCGGGCAGAAGACCACCCGCCCGGGGGCTGGGACCCGGAATCCTCCTACGGGGTGCCGGATCTCATCTTCCAGGTGCATCCCCATCCGGTCGCCCTGCACCCCGGCTCCGAGCGGCGTGCCCTCGAGGCCTCACTCACGCTGATCCGGCAGCTGTGACTGCGGGCTGTCCGGCGACTCGCGGCTCTCCGGACGGCTCCGCCGCTTGACATCGCATACGGCATCGTCGATCCTACAATCGATTCCTGAACCGATTCCATCCATTGCCCGCCCCTCTCAGCAGGCGCGCGTCAAAGCGGGCCGGAGCGTGTCGATGCGTGCCGGTCGAGCGGCAGCCAAACTTTCGGGCCTCGAGCCCGTCGTAGTGCAAGACACCACCCCAGGTATGGCGCCCAGCGCCGGATCGAGCCCGAACGAGTGCTTCGCGTAGATCCCAAACGAGGAGGAGGGTCGTTCATGTCAGAGGAACACACGCCCGGTACGTCAGGGGGCGAGCTCAGCCGCCGCGACCTGCTTGCCAAGGCAGGCGTGATAGGCGCCGGCGCCGTCGCTGCCGGCTCGCTCGCCGGCGGAGCGAAAGCTGCGCGGAAAGCCACGTTCGCGACGCCGAAGATCCGCCGGGGCGGGCGCCTGATCTTCGGCATGGAGTCCGACCCAGTCGCCGTGGCACCGTTCGGCATGGCGCCCGGCGCCGCGATGTGGGGCAAGGAGCACGCATACGACTCCCTCGCCGAGTTCGACAAGGACCTCAACATCAAGCCCGCGCTCGCGACGTCGTGGAAGGCCGACAAGAAATCCGTCACGTTCAACCTGCGCAAGGGCGTGAAGTTCCACAACGGCAAGGAGCTGACGGCTGACGACGTCGTCTACTCCGTCAAGTTGATGAAGAACCCGCCGCCGCCGGGCAGCGCCACCGTCGCGGCCAACGTGCCAGCGACGATCATCGACGCCACCGCCGTCTCCAAGTACGTCGTCCGGCTCAACATGAGCGCCCCGGACGCGCGGGTGCTCGGCTTCTTCGCCTGGCAGCGCTACGGCCCGATCGTCCCCGAGGGCCTCTACGACCAGATCAACGTCAGCCGCAACGCGATCGGCACCGGCCCCTACAAGATGGTCGGCTTCAACCCGCTCGACCGCGTCGAGTACGTGGCCAACCCGAGCTTCTGGAAGCCCGGCCAGCCCTACATGGACGCGATCACCCTGAAGATCATGACCGACGAGCAGGCCCGCGTGGCCGCCCTGCGCGCCGGCGCGATCGACGGAGCGACGCTCTCGGTCGACGTGGCGCGGTCGCTCAAGAACGAGAGCAGCCTGCAGGTGCTGAGCAACGGCAACGCCGCCTTCCGGGAGCTGCAGATGACGCTCAAGCCCGGCAGGAACGAGCCGTGGGCCGACCAGCGGGTGCGCCAGGCGGTCAACTTCGCAATCAACCGCAAGCAGATCATCGACACGGTCTACAGCGGCGAGGCCGCCTACACCTCCTATGTCCCGCCCGGGTACGGCCCCTGGCCGCTGAGCGAGGCCGAGCTCAGGACGAAGTGGGCGAAGTTCGACCTGCCGGCGGCGAAGAAGCTGATGGCCGACGCCGGCATGTCGAAGGGCTTCTCGGTCACCATGACGATCGTCGGCCTGCAGGACTACCCTTCGGTGGCGGCCCTGCTCGTCCAGCATATGAAGCAGATCAACATCGACCTGAACATCAAGTCGACGGAGATCGGCACGTTCGCCGCTATCTACAACGCCGGCAGCTACGACTGGTTCCTCAACGGCCGCGGCATGCGCGGTGACGTCGACGGATTCGTGCAGGAGTTCCATCCCGCCTCCGCGACGTTCAAGGCCCAGACGCCGGCGTATCGCAACCTGAAGGCGTGGAAGTACATTGGGAACGGCCGCATCCAGCTCGACGAGAAGAAGCGGCTGCCGATGTACAAGGCGGCGCAGGTGGAGCTGTGGAACAACCCGATCCAGATGCCGCTCGTCGGGATCCGGAAGTACCAGGTGTTCAACAAGCGCGTGCAGAACATGTACGTGTCGTTCACCGACTTCAACCCAGGCCTCCGCACGGCGTGGCTCAGCTCGTAGCCGGCGGCAGTCGGCCCTGAGATACGGAGGGGCGTCGCTCGCGCGGCGCCCCTCCCGCGCTTTCGGCTATGGACGAGCCCCTCCATGCAGGCGCCGCGAGGCGCACGATCAATCCCCCGCTCGGAATCGGCAAGATCGGCGGCCGGCTCTTCGGCGATCCGATCCAGGCGATCGAGAGCGACCTCACCGCCACGGCCCTCGTGCTCGGCGCAGCGGACCGCCGCGTGGTGATCCTCGCCGTCGACCTCTGCAC
>DAIOGR010000217.1:0-4418 GCA_036745155.1 Gaiella sp. | reverse complement strand
CGCTACCGCTCGACGATCTGATCCGCCTGCACGTTCGCGAGACGGGCCTCGCGTCCGTCCGGATAGCGGACGATCAGCTCCTTCACCACCGTCGCGTCGCCGAGCCCGAAGTGGGCCCGCGGATCCTCCGAGGAGAGATAGCTGCTGCCCGCCAGCACCTCGCGCGTGAGCCGGCGCCCGTCGGGCAGGACAGCCGTCACCACGGTGCCGGGCGCGAACTTCCGGAGCCGCACCTCGAGCCAGTGGCCCTTCGCGCCCGTGTTCTCGAGCAGCTGGAGCTTGCCCCCGACCGAGTTGAGCGCCACGTCAGGGTCACCGTCGTTGTCGAAGTCGGCCACCGCGAGGCCGCGGCCGATCACCTTCGTCGCCGCGCCCAGGCCGACGAGGCGGCTGACGTCCGCCACCTGCCCCGGCTTCCCCTGCGCCGCCAGGTTGCCGAGCACCTTCAGCGGCTCGGCGTTCTGGACCAAGCTCGTGACGGGCACGGCGCCGTTCGCGAGCAGGAGATCCGGGTCGCCGTCCAGGTCGAGATCGGCAAACGACGCTCCCCATCCGGCGAGGCTCGTGTCCAGGGACGGCGCGAACGCGGGTCGCGCATCCGCGTACGACGGCCCCGCGGCCGTCGCCGGCCGGCCGCGATAGGCCGCGTGCAGCTGCCTGTGGGAGTTCGTCACGAACAGGTCGGGACGGCCGTCGAGGTCGTAGTCGGCCACGGCAATGCCCATGCCGGCGTTCGGATCGGCGACGCCCGCCTGGCGTCCGTGATCCTCCAGGCGGAAGCCGAGCCCCGCCGGATCGGCCTCGACGCCGCCGGGCCAGGGAACGTTCACGTACAGGCGGTTCGGGTCGGCGTCGTTCGCCACGTACAGGTCGGGGCGTCCGTCGCCGGTCATGTCGGAGAACACGGCCCCGAGGCCGTGGTCGACGCGGTTCCGCTCGATCCCTGCTCGCACACCGACCTCACGGAAGCGCGACCGCCCGTTCTTGCCCGGGCCTTCGTTCAGGTAGAGCAGGTCGCGCACCGCCTGATGGTCGGTCGGGAAGCCGCCCTCCGAGCCCGGGATGGGGGCGTTCACGTCCGTGTACCCGGTCACGAAGAGGTCGGGCCGCCCGTCGCCGTTCACGTCCCCGACGGTCGCGCCCGCATGCCACCCGTAGGCCGCGATTCCCGCTGCCCGGGCGCCCTCGCTGAACGTGCCGTCGCCGTCGTTCCACAGGAGCGCGTCGTACCCCGCGGCCGTCACGTAGAGGTCGGTGCGGCCGTCGCCGTCGAAGTCGGCGGCCACGCACCCGTTCCCCCGCAGCGCCAGATCGGCGCCCGAGCCGCGGCTTGCGTCGACGAAGCGGCCGCCCCCGACGTTGTGGAAGAGCCCGCTGCGCGGCAGTCCGCCGGACTGCTCGAACCGGCCCACGTCGAGCTCGGTGTACGAGTTCACCGCGTACAGGTCGAGGCGGCCGTCGCCGTCGTAGTCGAGCCAGCACACCCCGCCGCCCATCATCGCCACCGGGTCAGTGGTGATCTGGAAGCGGAAGGCGCCCTGGCGGAAGTCGATGCCGGCGCGCGCGGCCACATCTCGCAGCCGGACGCCGTCCATGCCGGTTGCCAGCGCCGTCGCCTGCGCCTGCACGGCGGGCGCGGCCGGCGTGCCGCCACGGACGCCGGCGATCAGGTAGCGGCCGCGGTCGAGCCGGAGCTCGAGCGTCCGGTGGAGCGGCAGCGGGTCGGCGCGATCCGCGACGACCGCCTGGGTGCCGGTGTAGGAGACGAGCGTCTCCGTTCCCGCGAGCGTGGCGAGGACGAGCGGTGGGCCCTGGCCCGCTCCCGCCTCGAGCGTGACGCTGATCGACGCCACGGCGTGCTCGGGGACGACGACCGCTTTGCCGCCGGCGTCGATCTGCCGCCACAGGCCCTGCAGCCGGGCTCCGGTCGCCGCGGCCTTGGCGCGGTCACGGTCGCGCAGCCGGAGCGCCTCCGCTTCGATCCGGAGATCTCGGACGACGTCACGCGCGATCTGCCGTGCCTGCGCGGCGTCGATCTTCGTGGAGACGCTTCGTGAAGGGATCACGACGACCTCCGGCAGGCGGGCGCCGGCCGCGACGTGGGCCCCTGTGGCCGCCGCCCCCGGCCGGGCGGGAAGGCCCGCGAGCACGAGCAGTCCCGCGAACGCCGTCGCCCCGGCGAGGGCGGCGACCCCGGCCAGCGGGCGGCGGCGGGGCGCCAGCCGCAGGGCGAGTCGCGCGAGCGACGTGCGCCGAAGGAGCAAGAGCGCCGGCCGCGCCGCACAGACGAGCGTGAGCGCCCCGAGCACCGACACCTTCGTCGCGAACTCGGTGGTCTGCGGCGCGATCAGCAACACGGCGAGCAGTCCGACGCCGACGGTGTAGGTGCGGCGCGCCTGGCGTCCGTCGGGAATCGTCTTCGGGTCGGTGATCATGAAGAAGAGGAAGACGAGAATCTCCGGTGAGAACACGAGCACGCGCCAGAACTCGAAGCCCGTGATCGGGCCCAGATGCCACCGGGCCGTCATCTCGTGGCCGCTCAGCGCCAGCACGGCGATTCCCGCGGTGAAGGCGAGCCAGAACCCGACGGCGAGCCCGAGCAGCCCGAGCCGGGAGAGGATCGCGAGACCGCCCGCGACGATGATCGCGAGCGCCAGCACCATCCACACCGACATCGGGCCCCACCAGAGCGCGAGCGGGTCGGCGCGCTCCGGCCCGAACAGGAGGAAGCAGAGCACGAGGCCGAGGTTCGACGGGTTGAAGACGTGCCGGCCGCCGAAGCGGATCAGGTGCTTCGAGAGCAACGCAACCGCAGCCGTGCCGGCGAAGAGCCACCAGCCGCGCAGGCTCCACCAGTCGCCGTGCTCGGTGCCCGGCACCCGCAGCACGAACGCGACACCGTTGCCGGTGAGCAGCGCGCTCGCCGGCCACATGATCACGCGCTGCCGTCTGAATGCGATGGCCACCTCCAGCAACCCGCACGTCCCGAGCGACACCAGGATCTGCGCGATCGAGAGGCTGAAGCCGAACGCGACCTGCCCGAGCACCTGCAGCGACACGATCACGGACGCGAGATGGAGGCGCGGGTCCCGCAGCGTGGGGAGCAGCACCGGGTAGGCCGTGCCGCGGATTCGCAGCGTCGGCCTGCCGGCGCCGGCTAGAGCGGGCACGCTCATGGAGCGCGAATGCTAACGACGACGCGGTAGCGCTAGGAGGCGGCCGGCCCGGGGGGCGTCCAGAGCTCGCTGCGGCGCAACCGCTCCAGGTCGGAGATCGTGGCCACGATCTCGTCGAGCGCCCGCCCCTCGCCGGCCTGCACGGGGAACCGCTGCCGGGAGAGGAACCGGCGCGCCTCGTCCTGGTGGCGGCGGCTCTGCTCCCAGGTGCCGAGCAGACGGCGGTCGACGTTGTCTCGCATCTGCCAGATATCGACACGGACGGCCGCCGAGTTGAGCGTCCCGGCGGCCGGACAGGGGAGGGCAGAGGACGCTGGGCGCGTCCTCTGCCCCGACGACGCAACCTCAGGATCAGGCGGTTCTCACGCCTGTGGGGAGAGGAGTCACGCCGAACCGCTCGTATCTGTCTCACATCGCAACGATGTTTGCGAGGGATCGGTCGCCTGCCTGGAAAGGAAAAGGTCGCAAAATGGACATCTCCAAGCTCAGTAACGGCACGAAGGTGGTACTCGGAAGCGGGATCCTGGCGCTCGTCGTCTCGTTCCTCCACTGGCAGAGCGTCGAGCCGATCAACGGGCTCACCTTCTCCCGGAACGAGTGGCACGGGTGGGGAAGCCTGGCCGGGATCGTCCTGCTCGTCCTGCTCGCCTGGGAGCTCGCCGCGGTGTTCGGGGTGCGGCCTTCGCTCCCGGTCTCGCCGACGATCGTGACGGTGCTCCTGGCCGCGCTCCTGATCCTGTTCACCCTGCTCAAGGTTCTCGCCGACAACGAGTTCCGCACGTTCTGGGCGTGGATCGGCCTCCTTCTCGCCGTCGTCGTCGGGGCAGGCGCGTGGCTCGGCATGCAGGGCGCCGGGGAGAGCTTCGCCGACGTCAAGTCGACCGTCAGCTCGGCAGCAGCGAGCGCTGCGGCGGCCGCTCGCTCGGCCTCCGACACCGGCGACAAGCAGGCAGCGCCGGCAACCGAGGCGCCGCAGCCCGCGCCGTCCACGGACGCGGCTCCCGAGCCCGGCCCCGAGCGCACGGAGCCGCCCGCCGGCGCCTGACGCACCCACGTCGGGGCGCGCATCTGCCCCGCGCATGCGGGGGAAGGGCCCCGCTACACTGAGACCATGGCCGAGTACGGCACCATGCGGGTGAAGAGCGGCCTCGCCGAGATGCTGAAGGGCGGGGTGATCATGGACGTCGTCAACGCCGAGCAGGCGGTGATCGCCGAGAACGCCGGCGCCGTCGCCGTGATGGC